>NZ_JBHVJT010000069.1:0-53873 GCF_042798815.1 Kitasatospora sp. NPDC057738
AGGGAAACCGCGGTTGTCGCGGGCACGGTTGAAGCCGCCGCCACGGTTGTCACGGTCACCGAAGGAACGGCCACCGCGGTCGTCACGGTCACGGTTGAAGCCACCGGAACGGCCGCCGCGGTCGTCACGGTCACGACCGAACGCCGGACGCTCGTTGCGCGCCTCGCGGTAGGCCGGGGTGCGCTCCTCGGCCACCGGGGCGGCGGTCTCGACGACGGTCTCCGAAGCCTCGCCGGACTCGGCCTCGGCGGCCGGCTCCTCGTCCTCGATGCCCAGCTCGGCCCGCTCGCGCGCCGCACGGGCGGCGAGGCGGTCGGCCTCCTCGCGCAGCTCGGTGGTGCGGCGCTGCGCGCGCTCCAGCTGGCGGGTCATGTCGGCGAGCTCGCGCTCGGCGGCACCGGCGATGTTGGCGGCGCTCTCGGCCTGGACCTCGGTCAGCGAACGGGCGCCGGTGATCTTGGCGACCTCCGCGTCGAAGGCGTGGTCGAGGATGTGGCGCGAGGCGTCCACGCCCGCGTCCTCCATCAGGCGGAAGACGCCGCGGCGCTGGTGCGGCAGCACCAGGGTGACGACGGCGCCGGAGCGGCCGGCCCGCGCGGTGCGGCCGGAGCGGTGCAGGTAGTCCTTGTGGTCGCCGGCCGGGTCCACGTTGAGGACCAGGTCGATGCCGTCGACGTGGATGCCGCGGGCGGCGACGTCGGTGGCGACGACGACGTTGGTGTAGCCGTCCTTGAAGTCGCCGAGGACGCGGGTGCGGGCGCCCTGGGTCATGCCGCCGTGCAGCGCGTCGGCCTTCACGCCGGCCTCGATGAGCTGCTCGGCGACGCGGTCGGCGCCCATCTGGGTGCGGACGAAGATGATCGTGCGGCCCTTGCGGGCGGCGATCGCGTTGGTGATCGGCGCCTTGTCCTTGGGCTTCACCACGAGGATGTGGTGGGTCATGGTGGTGACCGCGCCGGCCGACGGGTCGACCTCGTGGGTGACCGGGTTCTTCAGGTAGCGCTTGACCAGCGTGTCGATCTCGTTCTCCAGGGTGGCGGAGAACAGCAGGCGCTGGCCGCCGCTCGGCACCTGGTCGAGGATCTCGGTGACCTCGGGCAGGAAGCCCATGTCGGCCATCTGGTCGGCCTCGTCGAGCACGACGGTCCGGACGTCGGCCAGCTTGGCGCTGCCACGGTTCAGCAGGTCGCGCAGACGGCCGGGGGTGGCGACCAGGACGTCGACACCGCGCTCCAGCGCGTAGATCTGGTTCGACATCGAGGTGCCGCCGCAGACGACCTTGAGCTTGAGGCCGAGCACCGAGCCGAACGGCTCCAGGGCGTCGGCGACCTGCATGGCCAGCTCGCGGGTCGGGACGAGGATCAGGCCGCGCGGGTGCTTGGGCTTGGTGCGCTCGCCGTCGGCGAGGCGGGTCAGCAGCGGCAGGCCGAAGCTCAGGGTCTTGCCGGAGCCGGTGCGGCCACGGCCCAGCACGTCCTTGCCGGCCAGGGCGTCCGGGATGGTCGCGGCCTGGATCGGGAACGGGGTGGTGACACCGCGCTTGGCGAGGGCGCGCACGACGTCGTCGTGCAGGCCCAGGTCGCCGAAGGTGATGGTGGGCTCGGCGGCCGCCTCCTCGGTGGCCTCCTCGGCCTCGGCGATCACCTCGTCCGCGGTGGTGTCGATGGTGTCGTCGGAGTCGGTGACATCGGCGGCGGCCTCGTTCGCGGGCATGGCGAAGCGGGCGTCGTCAACGAGAGACATGCAAAACCTTCCGGAAGTGGCACGCGCCAAAGTCCGGGGTTCTGTTTCACAACCGCCTCTATGCGGTCAGCCACGGATCGCCGGAACGCGCCAAGGGCGCCAGATGGGAATAGGGCGCCAGTCAAATGGATCAAACGAACGATCTACCACCATAGACGAGCCTGGGGATCGGAGGCAAATGCCCTGCTCAATCCGCTAATGCCCGGCCGCGCGCGGGCTCGGTGCCGAGGAACCGGAGCTGCCGGAAGACGGGTCCGGGGCCGGCGGGACGGTCGCGGCGGGCGAGCTGTGCTCCGGCGCGGGCGTGCCGGACGGGTGGCTGCTCGGGGTGGTCGTGGGCCCCCCGGCCGAGCCGCCGCCGGACCGGCCCTCCCCGGTGCCGCCCGCCCCGCCGGTACCGCCGGAGCCCGCCGCACCGCCGGATCCGCCCGCTCCACCGCCCGGGTGCGGAACGGGACTTGTGTTCACACCGCCCGCCGAACCACCACCCGGACCACCGTCGGGAGCGCCCGCCCCCGGCACCGGGACCACCCCGGCCACCACGCCGTTCGCCCCCGGGGCCGCCTCGCCGGGCGCCGCCGCCGAGGACCCGTTCGACCCGCCGTCGCCCTGGAGGCCCCCCGACCGCTCGGGGTGCCCCGAGGCCCCGCCCGGGTGCCCCGAGCCCGGCGGGGCCGAGGGCCCGCCCGTCGCCCCCGGCCGGACCGCCGGCCCGGCCTGCCCGACCGGCGCCACGCCGTGCTTCTCCTCCGCCGCCGGCCCCACCGACATGCACCCGGTCAGCCCGAGCCCGGCCACCGTCAGCAGCGCCGCCGCCCGCACCGCGCGCGAGCGCGGGACCGCCGCCACCCGCCCCGGAGCCGGACGCGCCGCGGCCAGCCGCACCCGCACCGCCCGTACCGCCCGCACCGTCCGCGCCGCCCGCACCGAAGCCACTGAGGTCCCTCTCTACCGCCCCACCCGGGCCGCCCACTCGCGCGCGGCCGCTTTCGGTGCCCAACGCGCGCCCGGCCCGGCGGGACACGGGCAGCGCGCAAGCTCGCCCGGCGGGGCCGGCGCTCAGGGGCCCGCCCCGGGGCCGTCCAGGGCCGTCCAGGGCCGTCCAGGGCCGTCCAGGGGCCGCTCAGGGCCCGTCCGGCGCCCCTCGGCACCCACCGGCGCCCCTCCGGTGTCCGCGGCTCAGCCCCAGAGCGCCGAGGCCAGCTCCGCGCCCCCGTAGACCGCGGCCAGCCCGGCCAGCACGCTGCCGGCCACGTTGGCCAGCGCGTACCGCCCGGCGCCGGTCTCGGTCAGCCGCAGGGTCTCGTACGAGAAGGTCGAATAGGTGGTCAGCGCCCCGCAGAGCCCCGTCCCCAGCAGCAGCTGGACCTTCGAGGAGGCCGCGCCCGCCGCCACCGCGCCAGTCACCAGCCCGAGGACCAGGCAGCCGACCACGTTCACCGTGAACGTCCCCCACGGGAACACCGAGTCGTGCCGGGACTGCACCGCCCGGTCGGTCAGGTACCGCAGCGGCGCGCCGACCACCGCGCCCGCCACCACCAGCAGCCAGTTCACTCCGCCGCCTCCCCCGGGCCCGCTTCCCGGCCCGGCCCACGGCCCGAACCCGCCTCCGCCCCGCGCCCCGCGTAGGTGACCACCTCGCAGCGGTCCAGCAGCACCAGCCCCTCCGCCACCATCCCGTCCAGCTGCGGCAGGAACGCCCGCACCCGCTCCTCCTCGTCCACGATCACCACCGCCACCGGCAGGTCCTCGCTCAGCGACAGCAGCCGCGTGGTGTGCACCAGCGACGAGGCCCCGAACCCCTCGATGCCCCGGAACACGCTCGCCCCGGCCAGCCCGGCCTCCCGGGCCCGGTGCACGATCTCGCTGTACAGCGGTCGGTGGTGCCAGCGGTCGCTCTCCCCGATCAGCACGGTCAGCCGCAGCGCCGGCCCGCTCAGTCGGCTCATCGCGCACCCCCGGCCCGCTCCGCGGCGCCCCGCCCGGCCCCGCGGCGGACGACCCGGTGGATCAGACGCCGGGTCAGCCCGGCCGCCGCCCAGACCGCGAGCAGCGCGCCCACCAGGGTCAGCCCCAGGTACGCGAGGGCGGGCCCGGTCCGGCCGCCCTCCAGCAGCCGGCGGATGTCCACCGCGTACGTCGAGAAGGTGGTGAACCCGCCCAGCACGCCGGTGCCGAAGAACGGCCGCACCAGCGGATGCGCCTGGCGCCCCTCGGTGATCACCACCAGGAACACCCCGATCACCGCGCAGCCGACCACGTTGACCAGCAACGTCGTCCAGGGGAAGGCCGTCGGGCCGGTCTGCCAGCCGAGCCCGGCCGCGTACCGCGCGGACGCGCCGATCGCTCCGCCCGCCGCGACCACCGCCACCGCCCGCCCCTGCCCGCGCAGCACCGGCGGCCGGCCGGGCCGGCGGGCCCGCGCCGCGGCGCCGTCCACGGTGCCGCCCGCGGTGCCCTCCGAGGTCGTCATAGCCCCATCAAACACCGGGCTCCGCCACCTGGCACACCGTCATCCGACACCGGACAATGATCCGGTGGAGATGACCCGGGAAGAGTTCGAGACGCTGGTCGGCGACGCCCTCGACCAGATCCCCCCGCACCTCGCGGCCATGATGGACAACGTCGCGGTCTTCGTCGAGGACGAGCCCGACCCGAGCGACCCGGAGCTCCTCGGGCTCTACGAGGGCACCCCGCTCACCGAGCGCGGCGAGTGGTACGCGGGCGTCCTGCCCGACCGCATCCTGATCTACCGCGGCCCCACCCTGCGCCACTGCGAGACCCGCGAGCAGGTGGTCGAGGAGGTCCGCACCACCGTCATCCACGAGGTCGCCCACCACTTCGGTTTCGACGACCACGAACTCGACGAACTCGGCTGGTCCTGACCCCCGGCCACCGGCCCCACCCACCCCGCACCCCCACCCGGGCGAAACCCGTTTTGGCGATCCGCCCTGCATCCCATATGCTTCTCGACGTCCCCGAACGCTGGAAACAGCGGGACAGGCCGCAAGCCCTCATCGTCTAGTGGCCCAGGACGCCGCCCTTTCAAGGCGGTAGCACGGGTTCGAATCCCGTTGGGGGCACGCAGTACCGTAGTAAAGTGCAGTGCGCAAGACCGCAAGACCCTGAGTGGTTCGCCACTTCTAGGTCCCGTGGAGCAGTTGGTTAGCTCGCCACCCTGTCAAGGTGGAGGTCGCGGGTTCAAGTCCCGTCGGGATCGCTCGTCTCGCAAGAGACGGTGCAGTACGGCCAGGTAGCTCAGTTGGTACGAGCGTCCGCCTGAAAAGCGGAAGGTCGCCGGTTCGACCCCGGCCCTGGCCACAACCGCCTGAAAAGGCAGAACGGCCCCGGAGAGATCACTCTCCGGGGCCGTTTTCATGTCCCTTACGCCAACCGGTACGCCAACGGCTCAGGAGAGCCGACCACCGAGCGGGTACCGGCTCCGCCGGGGGTTGTCCGGTTCGGTTGCGGCGCATCGGGGTCAGGAGCGGGAGAGCCTCAGCATGGCCACGTGGTAGGCCCAGGCGTGGGTGGCAACCTTCCGGTCGACACCGAAATGCCGCCCGGTCGCACGGTCCAGCACGTGGTGGTACTCCTCCAGGAAGGCCCAGGACACCTTGGCGAAGTCCTCGTCGGACCACCTGTAGAGGTGCCGGAGCTCGAACTCCACAGCGGCCAGGAAAGCCATCTCGCTGCGGTCCACGGGCTCGACCCGGCCACCGCCGGCCTCCACCCAGCGCTTCACCTCCTCGGGCGCCCGCTGCCACTTGCTGCCCGAGTCGCGCAGTTCGGCATAGTCGACCCAGGCCCAGAAGGCCTCGGCGTCGGCGATGTCCGGCGCCTGCCGGTGGTGCTCCACGCAGAGCAGGGCGAAGTTCCGGACGTCCATCGAGCCGCCCAGGGAAGCGGGAACCACGTGCGCCCGCTCGACTGGTGAGCCCCAGCAGATCAGGCACTCCTCGGCGATCCCGAGGTACTCCATGATCGACTGCTTGGACGGGTAGGTCCTGCGGCTGCTCTCCTCGGTCTCCCGGGTGCGCAGCGGCAGGGAGTCGATGTCGTACCAGAACGACTTCTCCTCCCCTTCCGGGTAACCCACGAGCAGTTGCTCCGGGACCGCATCGTTCTGCCGACGCGGGTTCTTCGCCACGTACAGCGGGGTGTGGAGTTCGGTCAGGTAGGGGAGCACCTTTTCGGGCAGGAAGTCCTTGAGCATCTCCCAGGCGTCGTGGTCGTAGCCGCCCTCGCTGTTCCGATGGCCCTGCACGTCGAAGAACAGCATCCGGGGCGCCCCCGGCGTGGTCTGCTGCGCCTTGTGGAGGACCTCGAATATGCGCGGCGCGCAGCGTTCGAAGTTCTCGTACACAGCCATGTCGTGGTACACCACCACCGGTTTGACCTTGGGCGGAGTCTTCTGCCCGGCCTTCCTGCGAACCCTGCTCTTCGGCAACGCCGTGCTCCCTCCCCGCCGATGCTCACAGGTTCGCACGGCGCACCGACACCGTTTCTTGACGACAGCCAACGAAGCCGCCGCTGTTCCGGGGTGAGCGGATGTCAGCGCAGGAGGCCGGCGACGGCCCCGGGCGGGCGACCTCAATCACGGAGACGGCGCCGAGGGCGATGCCGGCAGCGGGCCGGACCCGGCTCCGGCCCCGGCCTCAACGGCCTGTGAAGGCAGAGAAGGCCCCGGCGAGATCGGGCGGTTTCCAGGGGTCGTTCCGCCGCCGCGCCGGCGGACTACACGAAGACCTCGATCTCGCACCTGGCCGCGCCGCTGCGCCGGATGCGGGCGTCACTGGTGACCAGCGGCACACCGAGGGTCTCGGCGAGTGCCACGTACTGGGCGTCATAGGCGCTGATGTTGTGGTTGAGCTCCCGAACCCGCTGCCAGAGGATCAGCGTCTCGTGCTTGGTGACGGCGAGCGAGCGGTAGTCGGCGATCGCCTTCTCCGCCTCCTTCCCGGTGAGCTTCCCTCCCCGAACCATTCCGAACAGGGCCGAGACGATCTCGTAGTCGAGCAGACCCGGGGCCGCGAGCGCGTCCAGTTCGCGGAGCCGGGCGCGTACGGCGTGGCCGACCGGGCTGTGGTCGGTGAGCACTCGGACCAGGGCCGAGCAGTCCACGACGACGGTGGATGTCACCGGCGCTCCCGGCCCTCGTCGATGGCCGAGAGGATGTCGGCCGTGCTGACCTCGGTTCGGGTCTCCCGGTCGAGCCTGGTCATCATCTCGGCGAGCGACGGGGTGGCCGCCTCGCGGGTGACGAGGTCGAGCAGGTAGGCCTGGAGGCTCTTTCCGGCCCGCGCGGCCTTCAGCTTGAGGGTGTCCAGGATCGGGTCCGGGACCTCGCGAATGGTGATGGCTGTCATGCCTGCATTTTAGCTGCATCAGCTGCACAATGCTGGCGATCCCTCGGGACGGCCACCCGGTTCCCCCTGGAGGGGGAGGGGGACCCGTCCGAGGGACGATCCGGCGGGCGGGGGCGGCGCGGGACCGTGGACGGCATGGAGACGACACGGGACACGGGCTGGAACCGGGTGGTGCGGGGAGCCGGGTACGCGGCGGCGGGGTGGGCCGCGGCCTTCGCGCTGGTGCATCTGTACTGGCTGGCGGACGGACGGCTGGGGCTGCCGGACGGGCGGTCGGTGTGGAGCAGCACGCCGCTGCTGGTGATCGACGTGATCGCGATCCCGTTGTGCGCGGTGGCCGCCGCGGTGGCGCTGGCGCCGCTGCGGCGGTGGGGCGCACGGGTGCCGGCCCGGCTGCTGGGCACGGCGTTGTGGGGCACCACCGCGCTGCTGGTGCTGCACGCCGCGCCGTCCGTGCCGGACTGGATCGCGCTGGCCGTCGGCAGCCGCTCGGGTGCCGAGCTGGACGCGCCGGCCCGGTTCGCGACCTTCGGCTACGAGCCGTTCTTCCTGGCCGGCGGCCTGCTGTTCGCCGCCGCCTCGCTCGGGCACCGGGTGCCCGGCCGGTCGGCCGTGGTGAGCCGGTCAGCGGCTCGGTGAGCCGGGCGGTGAGCCGGTCACCCGGTCAGCCGGTCAGCCGGGCGGTGAGCCAGTCGGCGGTGGCGGGGAGCCAGTCCGGCAGGGCGGTGCCGAGCAGGTGGTTGCCGTGCGGCACGAGGAGCAGTTCGGCGTCCGGGGCGTGCTCGGCGAGGGCGGTGGCGGCGGTGACGCCCGGGATGCGGTCCTCGCCGCCCTCGACCACCAGCAGCGGGACGGTGATCGCCGGCGCGAGGGCGGTCAGGTCGATCCGCTCGACGAAGGCGCGGGCCGCCTGGTACCCGCCGCAGCGCTGCGCCAGGGTCGCGGTGACGAACGGGACCAGGCCCTCCCAGTCCAGCCGGTACGGGCCGCTGACCATGGCGGCGGCGCGCAGCCGCGGCTCGCGGGCGGCGGCCACGGCCGCGTAGTGGCCGCCCAGGCTGAGGCCGATCACGGCGGTCCGGTCCGGGTCCAGCCCCGCACGGCCGGTCAGCGCGTCGAGGGCGCGGCCGACCACCCGGTGGTACTCCGGCTCCGGCGCGCTGCCGGCGGCCAGCACGCCCTGTCCGGGCCCGTCGACGGCGAGCACCGCGACGCCCCGGGCGAGCAGGGCGTCGGCGACCGCGTGGAACTCCTCCTTGCCCGAGTCCATCCCCGGCACCACCAGGACCACCGGGGCCCGGCCGCCGCTCCCGTCGGCCGCCCCGCCGGCCGCCGGGCGGCGCAGCCAGCCCGCGAAGCCCTCCCCCTCGACCCGCTCCGCCTCCGGGTCGAGCAGGGCCAGCGCCCGCCGCATCGCCTCGTCGGCCTCCGCGGCGGCCCGGGCCGCGGCCGCCCGGTCGGGGTGCGGGAGCAGCCCGGCGAAGTGGTACCAGCGGGCGGCGCTCCGGTACCGCTCGCCGGCGGTGACGGTGCGGCCCTCGGCGGCGGCCCGCTCCGCCGCCCCGGCGTGCCGGTGGCCGGCCGCCCGGCAGGCGGCCGGCCAGTCGTGCGGGGAGGTCAGCGGGGCGGTGACCCGGGCGTACTCGTACGGGTCCAGGCCGGCGCCGTGGGCGCGCGGCCGGTTCTCCTCGACGAAGGCGGGCAGCAGGCCGGGGGTGTCGAGGAAGGAGAGGTCGGGCACGGCGGGGGTTCCCTTCGAAGTCGTTCGCGGCGTTCGCGTCGTTCGGAGCAGGCGTCGGGCAGGCGTCGGGCGGGTGCCGGGCGGGCATCGGGCGGGCGTCAGGCGAGGGTCAGGACGGCCTTGCCGCGGATCCGGCGCTCGCGCAGGTCGGTGAGCACGGCGGCGGTCTCCGCCCAGGGCGCGACCCGGCCGAGCTCCGGGGTCAGCCGCCCCTCCCGGGTGAGGCGCACCAGGGTGGCCAGGTCGGCGCCGTCCGGGACGTCCGAGTCCGCGTAGTGGAAGTGCCGGACGACCGCCGACTCCGGGCCCGCGAAGAAGTCGAAGAAGTCGAGCGTGACGGGCGTCCGGGAGGCCTGGCCGAACCAGATCAGGGTGCCGCGCCGGGCCAGCCGGGCCAGCGCGAGCGGCAGCGCGGCGCCGCCGGTGGACTCCAGCACCAGGTCGTACGGACCGCGCGCCTCGCCCGGCTCGTGGACCACCTCGGCCGCTCCCAGCTCGACCAGCCGCCGGCCGCGCTCCGGGGAGGCGGTGACGGCGGTCAGCTCGGCCCCGGCCGCGGCGGCCAGCTCTGTGACGTAGTGCCCGACGCCCCCGGAGGCCCCGGTGAGCAGCACCCGCCGTCCGGCCAGCGGCCCCGCCGCCCGGAGCAGCCGCAGCGCGGTGAGGCCGGCCAGCGGCAGCGCGGCGGCCCGTACGGTGTCCAGGCCGTCGGGCAGTTCGGCGAGGGAGGAGGTCGGGACGCACACGTACTCGGCCCACCCGGCGGCGGGCGGATGCCCGACCACCCGGCGGCAGACGGCCGGGCCCGACCCGTCGGCGGCGGCCTGCACCACCAGCCCGGCCACGTCCTTCCCCGGCCGCCACCCGGCCCGGGGCGCCTCCAGCTGGAAGGTCTCGCCCCGGTTCACCGAGAACGCCTCCACCTTCACCAGCGCCTCCCCGGGCCCCGGCCGCGGCTGTTCCACCTCCGCGAACCGCACCGGCTCCGCCGCCCGCCCCGTCGCCACCAGCGCCTTCATCCCCGCTCCTCCGTCGGTAACCCCCTCACCCCACCGCGCGCCGCCCCGGCCGGTCCAACAACCGCGGGACGACGGCGACAACCACCGGTTGTCCGGCCGGGAGCGACGGGCCGCGGCGGCACCACGCGGCACGGCGGAGCGAAGCGCCCGGCCGCGGGGCGGCGACGACCCACCCGACCGCGCCGCGACCGCGACCGGGGCCAGGGCGGGGTCGGGTGCCCCGCGGGAGTGCGCGGGCAGGCCCTAAGGTGCCCGGGTGGATCTTGATCTGGCGCAGGTGCGGGCGTTCGTCGTGGCGGCCGAGGAGTTGCACTTCGGTCGGGCGGCCGGGCGGTTGGGGATCAGCCAGCAGGGGCTGTCGAAGCGGGTGGCGCGGCTGGAGGCGGTGCTGGGGGTGCGGCTGCTGGACCGGGACGCGCGCGGGGTGGGGCTGACCGGGGCGGGGCTGCGGTTCCTGGAGCCGGCCCGGCGGGCGCTGACGCAGGGGGAGCGGGCGGTGGCGGCCGCGGGGTGCGCGGCGCGGCCGCTGCGGATCGACGTGTGGGGGCACCTGTACGCCCCGATGCGTACGCTCGCGCAGGCGGTGGACGCGGCGCCGGGGCTGCAGGTGGAGCCGGTGCCCGGCCGGGACCTGCCGTCCGTCGCGGCGGCCGTGCTGCGCGGGGAGTCGGACGCCGGGTTCGGCCGGGTGCACCGGCTGCCGGGCGGCGGGGGCGAGTTGACGCACCGGCTGGTCCGGCTGGAGCCGGTGGACGTCCTGCTGAGCACCGGCCATCCGCTGGCCGGCCGGGACGTCCTGCGCCCGGACGACCTGCGGGACAGTGTGCTGCGCTACCCGGCGGCGGTGGACCGGCTGGACTTCCTGACCCGCTTCGCCGAGCGCTTCGGGATCGCCCGCCGGGTCGGCTCGACCAACCTGGGCCTGGAGCACTTCGTGGACCAGGTCCGCGCCGACCCGGCGTGCTTCTCCCTCGTCCCCGCCGACGGCCCGCCGCCCGGGCGCCCGGGTGTCCGCACCGTCCCGCTGGCGGACCCGACCCCGCTCTACGCCTGGTCGCTGCTCTGGCGCACCGGTCCGGACACCGACCCGCACCCCCGACTGGACGACCTGCTGCGGGCGTTCACCACCGGGGCGGCCCGCCACCGGTGGCTGGAGTACGACCCGGCCCGCGACTGGCTCCCGGACGCCGACCAGGCCGCGCTCCGCCCGTGACGGGCGCCCCGACCGCCCCGACCGCCCCGGCCATCCGACGGCCACCCCGGCCACCCGCCGCCACCCCGCCGCCACCCCGCCACCCCGCCGCCACCCCGCCGCCCCAGCGGCCCGGCGGCCACCGGCGGCCACCGGCTCAGGAGGTCCGGAGCCAGGTGTCCTTGACCCGATCCACCGAGCCGTCCGCCGCGTAGTAGGTGACGGTCGCCGCGTCGGTGCCCGGCTTCGCCAGGATGCCGTAGTAGCGGAACGGGGAGTCCCCGACCACGACCGGCACCGCCTCGGTGGTGCCGCCGCTCTTCCAGGCGACCACGACCTTCGTGATGTCGGCCTGGACCCCCTCGATCACCACCGGCGGGACGCCCGCGCCGTCGTTGAGGCCGAGCGACGAGCCGCCGCTGACGCCGGGGAACCCGCCCGGCGCGGAGACCGCGTGCAGGGTGTCGTCCGCCTGCCGCTTGCCGTCCACGGTGTAGTAGTAGTTCACCCTGTCGATGCGCGTGTTCCAGTTGTCGTCGATGTCCTTCTGGGTGACCGGCTTCGCCGCCGGGTTGGCTTCGTGCCGCTCCGCCTGGATCATCCGGGCCTGCTTGGCGAACGCCTCCTTGTCGGGGACGGCCGGCCACAGCGCGGTCCAGGCCTGCCAGGTGTGGCCGTTCGCGCTGCCTTCGGCGACCTTGACCCGGACGGGGTTGAACGGGTCCCGGGCGGTGGGCGCGCCCGTGGTGCTCACCGCGGTGGCCGAGGCCGCGGCCGAGGCCGCCACCACGGTCGAGACGGCCTGCCGGCCGCGCTCGCCGAGCACCGCCGTGCCCCCGGCGATGCCGGCGACCAGCACCGCCGCCACCCCGGCGGTCAGCAGCCGCCGGTGCCGCAGTCGCCGCCGGCCGCCGGCGACCAGCCGGTCGTACGGGACCGTCCCGGTCTCGACGCTCCCGGCCAGTTCGCCCAGGGCCCGCACGGCCGCCGTCTCGTCTCCGGTCGCCGTGTTCCCGGGCAGGAACTCGTTGCTCATCTTGCCCCTCCGATGCTGGTCAGTCCGATGAGTGAGGAGGCCCCGCGGAGCTTGGCCAGGCCTCTGGCCGCCTGGCTCTTGACCGTGCCGACCGAGCAGCCCATCGCCACCGCGGTCTGGGTCTCGCTGAGGTCCTCCCAGTACCGCAGCACCACGGCCTGGCGCTGGCGCGGCGGCAGGGTGCCGAGTGCGGCGAGCAGCACGGCCCGGTCGTCCGGGTCGGCGCCGGCCGGTGCGGGCCGGTCCGGGAACTCGGTGACCGGGTACTCGACCAGCCGCCGCCGGAACCGTCTGGCGTGCTCGTTGATCACGATCCGGCGCACGTAGGCGTACGGGTCGTCCGCGGCACGCACCCGGTTCCACGCCGCGTACGCCCGCTCCAGCGCCTGCTGGACCAGGTCCTCGGCGCCGTGCCGGTCTCCCGCGAGCAGGAACGCCGTCCTGAGCAGCCGTGACCACGCGCTGCCGACGAACGTCCGGAACTCCTCGTCCCGGGCGGTCTTGTGGGCTCCCATGAGCACCTCCTCAACCTCCCGGAGCCCGGGACGGCCTCGGACCGTTGCCCGCCGTTCGCGATTCGCCGCCGACGGCTGTGACACTGGAGGGGCTCGAAAACCGAGGTGCGCTCCGCCGTGCCTCCTTGCGAACCTAGAGGGATGCCCGCAGTGAGTTCTCCCGCAGTCCAGTCCGCCACCGTCCCCGCCGAGGGCCCCGGAATCGGCGGGCTGGCCGCCCGTCTGCCCGAGCTGACCCTGCGCGACCAGGTGCGGATCGGGCGCCGGCTGGAGGGGGCCCGCCGGGTCCGCAAGCCCGAGGCCCGGCAGAAGGTCGCCGCCGAGATCGCCGCCGAGATCGACCGCGCCGAGGCGGTCGTCGAGCGGCGCCGACGCGCCGTCCCGAGGATCGGCTATCCCGCCGAGCTCCCGGTCAGCCAGAAGAAGGACGAGATCCTGGCGGCGATCCGGGACCACCAGGTGGTGATCGTCGCGGGCGAGACCGGCTCCGGCAAGACGACCCAGATCCCGAAGATCTGCCTGGAACTCGGCCGTGGCGTGCGCGGCCTGGTCGGCCACACCCAGCCGCGCCGGATCGCCGCCCGCACGGTGGCCGAGCGGGTCGCGGAGGAGCTGGACAGCCCGCTCGGCGAGGCGGTCGGCTGGAAGGTCCGGTTCACCGACCAGGTCGGCCAGGACACCCTGGTCAAGCTGATGACGGACGGCATCCTGCTCGCGGAGATCCAGACCGACCGCGACCTGCACCAGTACGACACCCTGATCATCGACGAGGCGCACGAGCGCAGCCTCAACATCGACTTCATCCTCGGCTACGTCAAGCAGCTGCTCCCCCGCCGCCCGGACCTCAAGGTCGTGATCACCTCCGCGACCATCGACCCGGAGCGCTTCGCCCGGCACTTCGGCGACGCCCCGATCATCGAGGTCTCCGGCCGCACCTACCCGGTCGAGGTCCGCTACCGGCCGATCGTCGACGAGGCCGACGACGAGGCGGACGAGGCCGACCGCGACCGGGACCAGGTCCAGGCGATCTGCGACGCCGCCGAGGAGCTCCAGGCCGAGGGCCCCGGCGACATCCTGGTCTTCCTCTCCGGCGAGCGCGAGATCCGCGACACCGCGGACGCCCTCGGGAAGCTGAAGCTGAAGAACACCGAGATCCTGCCGCTGTACGCGCGGCTCAGCTCGGCCGAGCAGCACAAGGTCTTCCAGCGCTCCCGCAGCCGCCGGATCGTGCTGGCCACCAACGTGGCCGAGACCTCGCTGACCGTCCCCGGCATCAAGTACGTGATCGACCCGGGCAGCGCCCGGATCTCCCGCTACAGCCACCGCACCAAGGTGCAGCGGCTGCCGATCGAGGCGATCAGCCAGGCCAGCGCCAACCAGCGCAAGGGCCGCTGCGGCCGTACCTCGGACGGCATCTGCATCCGGCTCTACTCGGAGGAGGACTTCCTCTCCCGCCCCGAGTTCACCGACGCCGAGATCCTGCGCACCAACCTGGCCTCGGTGATCCTCCAGATGACGGCGGCCGGCCTCGGCGACATCGCCGCCTTCCCGTTCCTGGACCCGCCGGACTCGCGCAACATCAAGGACGGCGTCGCCCTGCTGCACGAGCTGGGCGCGCTCGACCCGGAGGAGAAGGATCCGCGCAAGCGCCTGACCCAGCTGGGCCGCAAGCTCGCCCAGCTCCCGGTGGACCCGCGGATGGCCCGCATGGTGCTGGAGGCGGACCGCAACGGCTGCGTCCGCGACGTCATGGTGATCGCCGCCGCGCTCTCCATCCAGGACCCGCGCGAGCGCCCGGCCGAGAAGCGCCAGGCCGCCGACGAGCGGCACAAGCGGTTCAACTCGGAGACCTCCGACTTCCTGTCCTACCTGGCGATGTGGCGCTACGTCCGGGAGCAGCAGAGCGAGCTCTCCTCCTCGGCGTTCCGCCGGATGTGCAAGGCGGAGTTCCTCAACTACCTGCGGATACGGGAGTGGCAGGACATCTACGTCCAGCTGCGCACCGTCGCCAAGCAGTTGGGCGTGACGATCGAGGAGCCGCACCCCGACGCCGAGCCGGACGCCGACCGGATCCACCAGTCGCTGCTGGCCGGCCTGCTCTCCCACATCGGTCTGTTCGACGTGGAGAAGCGCGAGTACGGCGGTGCGCGCGGCGCCCGCTTCGCGGTGTTCCCGGGCTCCGGCCTGTTCAAGAAGCCGCCGCGCTGGGTGATGTCGGCGGAGCTGGTGGAGACCTCCCGGCTCTGGGCGCGGATCAACGCGAAGATCGAGCCGGAGTGGGTCGAGCCGCTGGCCGGCCACCTGATCAAGCGCAGCCACAGCGAGCCGCACTGGGAGAAGAAGGCCGGCGCCGTCATGGCGTACGAGAAGGTGACCCTCTACGGGATGCCGGTCGTCGCCCAGCGCAAGGTCAACTACGGGAGGATCGACCCGGAGCTCTGTCGCGAGCTGTTCATCCGCAACGCGCTGGTCGAGGGCGACTGGGAGACCCACCACCGGTTCTTCGCGGAGAACCGCAAGCTGCTCGGCGAGGTCGAGGAGCTGGAGAACCGGGCCCGCCGCCGGGACATCCTGGTGGACGACCAGACCCTGTTCGACTTCTACGACGCCCGGCTGCCCGACGAGATCGTCTCCACCCGGCACTTCGACTCCTGGTGGAAGAAGGCCCGGCACGAGCAGCCGGACCTGCTGAACTTCGAGAAGTCGATGCTGATCAACGACGCCGCGGACGGCGTCACCGAGGCCGACTACCCGGACCACTGGCAGCAGGGCAAGCTCCGCTTCAAGCTGACGTACCAGTTCGAGCCGGGCAGCGACGCGGACGGCGTGACCGTGCACATCCCGCTGCCGGTGCTGAACCAGGTGACCGCGGAGGGCTTCGACTGGCAGATCCCCGGTCTGCGGGAGGAGCTGGTCACCGCGTACATCAAGTCGCTGCCGAAGGCGATCCGGCGCAACTTCGTTCCGGCGCCGGACTTCGCCAGGGCGGCGCTGCGCGCGGTGAAGGACCGCCAGGAGCCCCTGCTCCCGGCCCTGGAGCACGCCCTGAAGCGCCTGACGGCGGTCACCGTGCCCCCGGAGGCCTGGGACGACGACCGGGTGCCCGATCACCTCAAGGTGACCTTCCGGGTGGTGGACGGCCGCAAGAAGCTCGCCGAGTCCAAGGACCTGGAGGAGCTGCGGCTCCGGCTCAAGCCCAAGCTGAAGGAGACGCTCTCCTCGGCCGCGTCCGGCCAGGGCATCGAGCAGAGCGGGCTGACCGCCTGGCCGGCCTCGCTGCCGGTGCTCCAGCGCACCTTCGAGCAGCGTTCGCGCGGCCACTCGATGCGCGCCTACCCGGCCCTGGTGGACGAGGGCCCGTCGGTCGGCGTCAAGCTGTTCGACACCCCGGAGGCGCAGGCCCGGTCGATGTGGGAGGGGACGCGGCGGCTGCTGATGCTGACCACCACCTCCCCGGCCAAGTCCATCCAGGGCCGGCTGGGCAACCAGGCGAAGCTGGCGCTCTCGCACAGCCCGCACGGCTCGATCGGCGCCCTGTTCGAGGACGTCGTGGCCGCCGCCACGGACCGGCTGATGACCCTGGCCGGCGGGCCGGCCTGGGACGAGGCGGCCTTCGGCAAGCTGCACGACAAGGTGCGCACGGACCTGTACGACCTGTCCGCGGACACCACGCTGAAGACGGCCACCGCGCTGATCGCCTTCCACAAGGCCTCGACCCGGCTGAAGTCGGTGAGCAGCCCGGTGCTGCTGAACGCGGTGAACGACGTCCGGCTGCACCTGGCCTCGCTGGTGCACCCGGGCTTCGTGACGGCCACCGGCTGGCAGCGGCTGCCGGACCTCAAGCGCTACCTGCTGGCGGTGGACCGCCGTCTGGAGGCGCTGCCCAACCACCCGCAGCGGGACGCCCAGCAGCTGCTGAAGGTGCAGCAGGTCCAGCAGGAGTACGGGGAGCTGCTGGCGGCGGTGCCGGCCGGGCACCAGCCGTCCGCGGAGGTGCGGGCGATCCGCTGGATGATCGAGGAGCTGCGGGTCAGCTTCTTCGCCCAGTCGCTGGGCACGCCGAGCCCGGTGTCGGAGAAGCGGATCACGAAGGCGATGGCGGCGGCGCGGGCGACGCTCTGACCCGGGTGGCCGTGTGAGCTGCGGTGGGCCTTCAGGAGCCAGTTCGACCTGGGGGCCCACCATGGGCTACAGTCTGTCTTGTTCGCAGCGCGGCAAGCGAGTGAACGAGATCAGGAAACACTCTGGTCCCGTGGAGCAGTTGGTTAGCTCGCCACCCTGTCAAGGTGGAGGTCGCGGGTTCAAGTCCCGTCGGGATCGCCGCAGTGCGAGAGGCCCGGAACCGTCAGGTTCCGGGCCTCTCGCTTTTGACCGTTCGGCCCACTACCCCGGCCAGGTCTAGACCACAAGTGACGGACCGTGTGACGGTCGTCACGGAACCTCCCCAGGAATCGGCCTCGCGCGACCCTTCCCGGAACCCCGTTAATTTAATATGTAAAATTGTACAGCTATTCACTGTAAATCCCCCCCGCCCCACGCGCATCAAATCGTTATCCGGAGTTCAACATTCCGACCACTCGCCCGGGCGCGGAACACCCTCGGGCGGGCACGACAAAGGGGCCGCTTACCGGACCCGGCGGAGTCCGGTAAGCGGCCCCTTTAAAGAGCCTTTGGCCTATCAGGCCTCAGTGCGCTGGGCGGGAATCCCAGCAAGCAGAGCGCGCACCTCCGCCTCACGGTAACGGCGGTGACCGCCGAGCGTGCGAATCGACGTCAGCTTGCCCGCCTTTGCCCAGCGAGTGACCGTCTTCGGGTCCACGCGGAACATGGTGGCAACCTCTGCCGGCGTCAGCAGCGGCTCAGCATCAGGGGTACGAGCGGTCATGAGCGGCCTCCTCGGGAGAACCGAACCAGGGCGGTTCTATCCTTCAAATTCTGCACCTTGGCCCGCGATGCCCGAAATGGCATAGACGGGCCGAGTCGGTTATAGGACGAACGGCTTGTCCTGGTGTCTACAACTACACCATCCGTCCAGCCCTATCGACCAAACCGCCAAAATTGACCCCTCACGGGTTCAAGGCCGACGGATGGCGATGGACCACCCCATAACGGACAGTCACATAGCGATGACATCCGGTTACGAAGGGACCAGACCCTCCGTTTCCCCGCAAAGCACGCATCGACTCCAGAACCACCCAAAAGTGGGCACGCTCACGTGAAGTTGGGCTGGTTGTCCCATTTTTGCACATAGGGGTAAGTTCGCGTCAACGGTGAGTAGTGTCACGTTCGGCAGCTATTGACCCGAACCAGGACCTTGGTCATCGGACGTGCAGTGCTTAGGACTCTTACAGTCATACACGCGCGGTCGGACATCAGTTCGCGTGCCGCAGCGCCAGCACCCGGCGCCACCGCACCGTCAGCTCCCCGTACACGCGCAGCGCCTCGGCGGTGTCCCCCGCCCGCAGCGCCCGCAGCCCCTCCTCCAGTTCCCCCGCCGAACGGTCCGCCAGCAACCGCTCCGGGCCCAGCAGATGCACCAGGCCCCCGTAGTCCAGTTCCACCAGCGAGCGCGGATGGAACTCCTCCAGCCAGCGCCCGACCCGCTCCGCCCCCTGCACCAGCTCCCCGTCCGGCACCGCCTCGCGCAGCGCCCGGAAGGCCCGCGCCACCCGCCGGCGCGCCTGCGCCATCGGCACCAGGTAGAACAGCGCCGCCGGCCGGCCCCCGGGCCTCTCCTCCCCTTCCCCTCCCGGTCCGTCCGCGGGTCCGTCCGCAGGTCCGTCCCCGCCCGGCACGAAGCAGCGGTCCTCGTCCCCGAACGGCAGGAACCAGCGCACCGGCACCTCCCACCGGCTGGTCAGGATCCACGGCCGGGCGTCCGGGTGCTCGGCCCGCCAGCGCTCCAGGTCCGCCTCGGCGGCCGCCCGGGTCACCGGCGGCAGCGCGGTGTCCAGCAGCGCCACCGGCGCCCCGGCCCGCAGCTCCTCCAGCGCCTGCCAGCTGCGCAGTCGGGTCGCCCACGGGCAGACGTACAGTACGCCGTCCACCACCCGCAGGTACGCCCGCCCGCTCTCCCGCTCGGGCAGCGCCCGGGGCGTGCGGGCGGCCAGCCCGGCGAGCGCCTCCCGCTGCTCCTCCAGCACCGCCGCCGCCACCGGCTGCGACGGCTCGGCGGCGTCCGGACCGCGCTCCGCCGCACAGGCCTGCCAGTGCGCCCGCTCGGGCTCCGGATAGGCGGCCAGCGGCTCGTAGACCCGCAGGTGGGCGGCGTAGGGCGGTTGTACGGAAGTACGTACGACGGTCACGTCCTGCATGGTCGCACGCACCGCCCGGCCCCGGGAGGGCGCGCCCCCGAACCCGTTCGCGCCCGCACCCCGTCCGCCTTCCCGTCTCACTCCTCGGACGACCGGCCCCAGCTCGGACAAGACGGCCGATCGGCGGCACGGGCGCGGCTACGCTTCGCCTCAGACGCCCGCACCACAGCAGCGGGCCTTCGATACTGGAGTCACCACAGTGACCGACGTACAGACCCCCGCCACGCACTCCGCACCCGGCGTGCTCAGCAGGATCTTCCGTACCGAACAGGACGGCGCCCCCGGCGACGGTCACGAGCAGGTCGTCCTCTGCCACGACCGCAGCTCGGGCCTGAAGGCGATCATCGCCATCCACTCGACCGCCCTGGGCCCGGCCCTCGGCGGCACCCGCTTCTTCCCGTACGCCTCCGAGGAGGCGGCGCTGGAGGACGCGCTGAACCTGTCCCGCGGAATGTCCTACAAGAACGCGCTGGCCGGCCTGGACCTCGGTGGCGGCAAGGCCGTCATCATCGGCGACCCGAACAAGGACAAGAACGAGGCGATGCTCCGGGCCTACGGCCGCTTCGTCGAGTCCCTGCGCGGCCGCTACATCACCGCCTGCGACGTGGGCACCTACGTCCAGGACATGGACGTCATCGCCCGCGAGACCGAGTTCGTGACCGGCCGCTCGCCCGAGCACGGCGGCGCCGGCGACTCGTCCATCCTGACCGCCTTCGGCGTCTTCCAGGGCATGCGCGCCAGCGCCCAGGCCCGCTGGGGCCAGCCGACCCTGCGCGGCAAGCGGGTCGGCGTCGCGGGCGTCGGCAAGGTCGGCCACTACCTGGTCGGCCACCTGGTCGCGGACGGCGCCACGGTCGTCGTCACCGACCCCTTCGAGGCCGCGGTCAACCGGGTGCGCGCCGCCCACCCGGAGGTGGAGGTCGTCGCCGACACCACCGCCCTGCTCCAGGCCAAGCTGGACGTCTACGCCCCCTGCGCCCTCGGCGGCGCGCTGACCGACGCCACGGTCGCCGCGCTGGGCGAGTTCGGCACCTCCGTCGTCTGCGGCGCGGCCAACAACCAGCTGGCCCACCCGGGCGTCGAGAAGGACCTGGCCGACCGCGGCATCCTCTACGCGCCGGACTACCTGGTGAACTCCGGCGGCGTCATCCAGGTCGCCGACGAGATCGACGGCTTCAACTTCGATCGGGCCAAGAACAAGGCCACGAAGATCTTCGACACCACCCTGGAGATCTTCACCCGGGCGACGGCCGACGGCATCCCGCCCGCGGTCGCCGCCGACCGCCTGGCCGAGAAGCGGATGCGCGAGATCAGCGCCCTGCGCACGGTGCTGCTGCCCGGCGCCCGCCGCGCCTGACGGGTCGACAACCGACCCGGTGATGCGCGGGGGGGCCGTGGGGACGGTCCCCCCGCGCATCACGATGTGGAACCGGATTCTCACTTCTCCCGCCGAACGGGTGATCCGAGGCCCCCCTAGGGGGGATAATCAGTCCTGGAACGACGGACCTCAGACACCTCTGGACAGCGCGCAAAACGCCGCAAAACCTCCCTTGACCTGGGAAGACCTGGTCGCGGGTGCGGTCGGTGCGCGCCACGTCACACCGACGACGTACCGTCCAGCGGCGGAAACAGGTACCGTTAATGCTCCAAGGGACGGTCCTCCCATTCGGGCAGGCCGGTCCTGATCATGAACACGTGTCAGACTCGGGGCCGTGAGCCCCATCGTTGAGGGGGTCGACCCATGGGGCGCGGCCGGGCCAAGGCCAAGCAGACGAAGGTCGCCCGCGAGCTGAAGTACAACAGCGGCGGGTTCGACGCTAACCGTCTGTCCAACGAGCTGGGCGTATCTCCGTCCACCGCCTCGATCGAGCCGGAGCCGATCGAGGAGGAGGAGGAGGACGACCCGTACGCGGAGTACGCAGCCCGCTACGCCGACCTCGACGACGAGGACGACAACGGGCCAGGCACCGGGGCGTCCCAGGCCTCCCGCCGCTCGTAGCCACAGCAGTCCCGCCGACCGGTTCGGGCACCCGCCAGGGCGCCGGACCGGTCTTCGGCGTTCCCTCGCGCCGGACCGCCCCGCCCGGCGTTCCCCCGTACGGCCCGCCGACCCGTTCCGCACGGTCCGCCGACCGCCTCCACCGCACGCGAGAGGGCCCCTCCGGTGCTCCGGAGGGGCCCTCTCGTCGTCACGCCGGGGTCAGCTCGCCCGGAAGCCCTCGTAGGCGTTGTAGAGGGCCGCGCCGCCCTCGTGCCCGTCGCCGCGCTCGACGATGTCGCCGAGCAGCCAGGCCTCCACGCCGCGGTCCTCCAGGATCGACAGCACGACGTCCACCGAGTGCGGCGGGACGACCGCGACCATGCCGACGCCCATGTTCAGCGTCTTCTCGATCTCCAGGGTGGCCACCTTGCCGACCTCGGCGACGGTCTGGAAGACCGGCAGCGGGGTCCAGGTGCCGCGGTCCAGGCGGGCGTGCAGGCCGTCCGGGACGACCCGGGCCAGGTTGGCCGCCAGGCCGCCGCCGGTGACGTGCGAGAAGGCGTGCACCTCGGTGGCGCGGGTGAGCGCCAGGCAGTCCAGCGAGTAGATCCGGGTCGGCTCCAGCAGCTCCTCGCCGAGGGTGCGGCCGAACTCCTCGACCTTGCGGTCCAGCTTCCAGCCGGCCTCGTTCAGCAGCACGTGGCGGACCAGCGAGTAGCCGTTGGAGTGCAGGCCGGAGGCGGCCATCGCGATCACCACGTCGCCGGCCCGGACCCGGTCCGCGCCGAGCAGCGCGTCGGCCTCCACCACACCGGTGCCGGCGCCCGCGACGTCGTACTCGTCCGGGCCCAGCAGGCCCGGGTGCTCGGCGGTCTCGCCGCCGACCAGGGCGCAGCCGGCCAGCGCGCAGCCCTCGGCGATGCCCTTGACGATCGCGGCGACCCGCTCCGGGACGACCTTGCCGACGCAGATGTAGTCGGTCATGAACAGCGGCTCGGCGCCGCACACCACCAGGTCGTCGACGACCATGCCGACCAGGTCGTGGCCGATGGTGTCGTGCTTGTCCATGGCGGCGGCGATGGCCACCTTGGTCCCCACGCCGTCGGTGGCCGAGGCCAGCAGCGGCCGCTCGTAGTTCTTGAAGGCGGACGCGTCGAAGAGGCCGGCGAAACCGCCGAGACCGCCGACCACCTCGGGGCGGTTGGCCTTCTTCACCCACTGCTTCATGAGCTCGACGGCGCGGTCGCCCGCCTCGATGTCGACACCGGCGGCGGCGTAGGTGGCACCGTTCTGGTTGCTGGTCACTGCGTGCGGCCCTTTCGGGTCAGGTGGGGGTGGTTCTACGGAACAGCAGGGGGTGGAACAGCGGTGGGGCCCCGGTTCACGGGACCCCACCGTCGGTTCGTTACGGCCGGCGCAGCGCGTCGGCCGCGCCCGCCCCGCCGAGCAGCGACTGGACGCCGTCCAGGTCGCTGCCGCTGGTCGGCTTGCCGCGGACGGCCGGCGGCTGCTGGCCGCCCTTGATCTCGGCCTCCAGCAGGAGCTTGCCGAGCAGCGCCGGGTCCGGCAGCTCCATCGGGTACTCGCCGTCGAAGCAGGCCCGGCAGAGCCGGTCCTTCGGCTGCGCGGTGGCCTCGATCATGCCGTCGATCGAGATGTAGGAGAGCGAGTCCGCGCCGAGGGTGCGGCCGATCTCCTCGATGGTCATGCCGTTGGCGATCAGCTCCGCGCGGGTGGCGAAGTCGATGCCGAAGAAGCAGGGCCACTTCACCGGAGGCGAGGAGATCCGGATGTGCACCTCGGCGGCGCCGGCCTCGCGGAGCATCTTCACCAGCGCGCGCTGGGTGTTGCCGCGGACGATCGAGTCGTCCACGACCACCAGGCGCTTGCCCGCGATGACCTCGCGCAGCGGGTTGAGCTTGAGCCGGATGCCGAGCTGGCGGATCGTCTGGCTGGGCTGGATGAAGGTGCGGCCCACGTAGGCGTTCTTCACCAGGCCGGAGCCGTACGGGATGCCGCTGGCCTCGGCGTAGCCGATCGCGGCGGGGGTGCCGGACTCGGGCGTCGCTATCACCAGGTCGGCATCGACGGGCGCCTCCTTGGCCAGCCGGCGGCCCATCTCCACGCGGGAGAGGTGCACGTTGCGGCCGGCGATGGAGGTGTCGGGGCGGGCCAGGTAGACGTACTCGAAGACGCAGCCCTTGGGCTTGGCCTCGGCGAACCGGGAGCTGCGCATCCCGTTCTCGTCGATGGCGATGAGCTCGCCGGGCTCGACCTCGCGGATGAAGGAGGCGCCGCAGATGTCCAGCGCCGCCGTCTCGGAGGCGACCACCCAGCCGCGCTCCAGCCGGCCGAGCACCAGCGGGCGGATGCCCTGCGGGTCACGGGCGGCGTAGAGGGTGTGCTCGTCCATGAAGACGAGCGAGAACGCGCCCTTGACCTGGGGCAGCACGACCTTGGCCGTCTCCTCGATGGAGAGGTCCGGGTGGCCGGCGAGCAGCGCCGTCACCAGGTCGGTGTCATTGGTCGCGGCGCTCCGGCCGGAGCGCGAGACGTGCTCCTCGCCGGGGAGTTCGGCGACCATGGCCGCCAGTTCGGCGGTGTTCACCAGGTTTCCGTTGTGCCCGAGGGCCAGCGAACCGTGAACGGTCGCCCGGAAGGTCGGCTGGGCGTTCTCCCAGACCGAGGAACCGGTGGTCGAGTAGCGGGCGTGTCCGACGGCGATATGCCCGTGCAACGACCCCAGCGATGCCTCGTCGAAGACCTGGGAAACGAGGCCCATGTCCTTGAAGACGAGAATCTGGGAGCCGTTGCTCACTGCGATGCCCGCGGATTCCTGACCGCGGTGCTGCAGGGCGTAAAGGCCGAAGAACGTGAGCTTGGCGACCTCCTCGCCGGGAGCCCAGACACCGAAGACGCCACAAGCGTCCTGGGGGCCTTTCTCACCGGGAAGAAGATCGTGGTTGAGTCTTCCGTCACCACGTGGCACGCCTTCGAGTCTAGGGCAGTTGACCCGGGCTGTCGGACCCCGGGACTGCGGGTTTGTCCGGCGATCGCGAGTTGATGCGCGTAGACAAAACCCCTTACCGGCCGGGGATTTCGGGTGGGGGGAATTCCGGCGGGCGGCGCTTGGCCTTGTGGTTCGCGCCTGTTGGGGAGTTCCGGGTGCGCGGCGGCGGGGGTCCGGGCACGGACGAACGTGAGCCTGCTCACCCGGCGTTCCCCCACCCGTCGCCCGCCGGTCGCCCACCGGTCGGGCGGGCGGTCGGGCGGTCGGGCGGGCGTTCAGGCGGCCGGCAGCAGCAGGCCCCAGGCTCCCGGGTGCACCGTCCAGGTCCGCGCCCGGACCGGACCGACCGGGCGGCCGTCCGCCTCGTAGTCGAAGCCCCGCCCGACCACCGACACGCTCGCCGCCCGGGCGCGCACCAGGGCGCCGGAGGCGGCGACCACCACGTCCATCTCGCCCGTCCCGTCCGAGGCACCGGACGGGAGCGTGACCTGGACCAGCCGGACCGGCCGGTGGACGTCCGCGAGCAGTCGGCCGTCCGCCTCGACCCGGACCCGGGAGCTGTGGTCGGCGCCGTCCTCGGTGAGTGCGTTCGCCTGCTCGGCCGCAGCCAGTTTCGCCCATAGCGAACGCCAGCCACCCGAACGGCCCACCATGCGCCGCGCACCCCCGCCGGTGATCCGCACCCCGCCCAGCGCCACCCCGCCACCGTCGTCCACCAGCAGGTCCAGCCGGCGCGGCGCGCCCGACAGCACCGCCCGCGCGGCCCGGACCGGCTCCCCCGGCACGCCGAGCGCGCGGGCCGCCGCCAGCTCCTGCGAGCGGCCGACCGGAACCATCCCCACCGGTTCCGTGCCCAGCTCACGCTGGCGATGCAGGGCCTGGAGCACCCGCTGCAGCGCGAGGTCGGAACCGATCACCACCGGTCGCCTCCGGCCCCGGTGCGAAAGCACCCGGTCGAGCTCGGAAGGGCTCTCCGGAAAGGCCACCTTCACGTCCGCGCCCCCGCAGAGCACGTCCTTCGCGATCCGCACCGACTCGCCGTCGGTCTGCCGGGCCACCGGGTCGAGGAGCAGCAGGAGCGGCTCCGGGCCGCCGGTAGCAGGCGTGGACAGGGACGACACGACCGGTCCTTCCTCAGGTAATCTCTCGGTGCAAGAGCCCCTTGCGCCATTGCGCCAGGGGCTTCGTCTATCTCGGGGCAGACTGCGGCCTACGCAGGATGCCCCAACCGGAAGGGGTGTACGCCTGTGCCGGCACTCGTGCTCGTTGGCGCTCAGTGGGGAGACGAGGGCAAGGGGAAGGCCACCGACCTCCTCGGTGGCTCCGTGGACTACGTGGTCCGCTACCAGGGCGGCAACAACGCCGGTCACACGGTGGTCATCGGCGACCAGAAGTACGCCCTGCACCTGCTCCCTTCCGGAATCCTCAGCCCGAACGTGACGCCGGTGATCGGCAACGGCGTCGTGATCGACCCGGCCGTGCTGCTCTCCGAGCTGGCCGGCCTGAACGAGCGCGGCATCGACACCTCCAAGCTGCTGATCTCGGGCAACGCCCACCTGATCACGCCGTACCACCGCACCCTGGACAAGGTCACCGAGCGCTTCCTCGGCAAGCGCCGGATCGGCACCACCGGCCGCGGCATCGGCCCGACCTACGCGGACAAGATCAACCGCGTCGGCATCCGGGTCCAGGACCTGTTCGACGAGTCGATCCTGCGCCAGAAGATCGAGGCGGCGCTGCACGACAAGAACCAGATCCTGGTCAAGCTGTACAACCGCCGCACCATCCCGGCCGACCTGGTGGTCGAGGAGTACCTGGGCTACGCGGAGAAGATCAAGCCCTTCCTCTCCGACACCACCCTCGTCCTGGACGAGGCGCTGAAGGCGGACAAGGTCGTCCTGCTGGAGGGCGGCCAGGGCACCCTGCTCGACGTCGACCACGGCACGTACCCCTTCGTGACCTCGTCGAACCCGACCGCGGGCGGCGCCTGCACCGGCGCCGGCATCGGCCCGACCAAGATCGACCGGGTCATCGGCATCCTCAAGGCCTACACCACCCGCGTCGGCTCCGGCCCGTTCCCGACCGAGCTGCTCGACGCGGACGGCGAGGCGCTGCGCCGGATCGGCGGCGAGCGCGGTGTCACCACCGGCCGCGACCGCCGCTGCGGCTGGTTCGACGCCGTGATCGCGCGCTACGCGACCCGGGTCAACGGCCTCACCGACTTCTTCCTCACCAAGCTGGACGTGCTGACCGGCTGGGAGCAGATCCCGGTCTGCGTCGCGTACGAGATCGACGGCAAGCGGGTCGAGGAGCTCCCCTACAACCAGTCGGACTTCCACCACGCCAAGCCGATCTACGAGACGCTGCCGGGCTGGACCGAGGACATCAGCAAGGCGAAGTCCTTCGCCGATCTGCCGAAGAACGCCCAGGCGTACGTGAAGGCGCTGGAGGAGATGTCGGGCGCGCCGATCTCCGCCATCGGCGTCGGCCCGGGCCGCGACGAGACGATCCAGATCAACTCGTTCATCTGAGTCGGAACCCGCTCTTCACCGAGGGCCCCGCAGGACGCACCGTCCTGCGGGGCCCTTCGTCGTCCCGGATCCTCCGCGCTGGCTCCTCCGCGCTGGACCTTCTGCACTGGATCTTCTGCACTCAGGCTTTTGCACTAGTTCAAACACCTATTGCCTCTAGTGCACAATCGGGCTACGTTCGGATCATGACCGCGAAGCAGCCCGCACCCGTCACCCTCACCGGCCGCCACATCCGCCTGGAGCCGCTGGAGCGCCGCCACCTCGCCGACCTCTGGACCGCCATCGGCCCCGACCCCGACGTCTGGCGCTGGACCATGTCGCCGCAGCCCGGCTCGCAGGAGGAGCTCGGCGCGATCCTCGACACCCGGATCGCGGAGGCGGCCGCGGGCGAGTCGGTGAACTTCGCCGCCGTCGACCTCGCGAGCGGCCGGGCCGTCGGCGTCACCGGCTACCACGACCACAGCGCGCCGGACGAGTCCGTGGAGATCGGCGGCACCTGGTACGCCCGCTCGGTCTGGCGCACGGCGGTCAACACCGAGGCCAAGCTGCTGCTCCTGCGCCACGCCTTCGAGGACCTCGGCATGGGCCGGGTCTTCTGGAAGACCGACGCCCGCAACGAGCGCTCCCGCGCCGCGGTCCTGCGCCTCGGCGCCCAGTACGAGGGGACCCTGCGCCGCCACCGGCTGCGCCCCGACGGCAGCTGGCGGGACAGCGTCTACTTCTCGATGCTCGCCGACGAGTGGCCGGCGGCCGAGTCCCGGCTGACGGAACGGCTCTCCCGGGGCTGAGCCGCGCCCCGGCCGGCCGCGCGGCTACTTCCGGTCCCCCGCGGCGGCATGGCCGGCCGCCAACTCGCGCTTCACCGCGCGAAGTTCGGAGGGCTTGACGTTCACCAGCCAGACCAGCCAGCCGACGAACAGGACGGCGAGCAGGAGCGCCGACAATCCGGCGACGAGAAGCGCATTCACCGGGATGCGGAAATGCGCCGGGACGGGTGGGGCCGGTGGGGCCGATGGGGAAGGCCGAGTACGGAGGGGAGGGGCATGGCTGTCTCCGGTCGATGATTTCGGGCGCCGCGACCATGCATCTGATGTGTCATTACGGCCGATTGACGACTGTTTGACGACTGTTTAGGCGGCAACAAGTCAGCGAGTGACACGGATGACCATAGGGTCAAGGTGCCAGAGTTGCTACCGAGCGGAAGGACGTTCACTCCATCGTGGGGTATCCCCCATTTCGGTAGCTAGGGCCCGGCACGCGCGGCACACTTCACCGGAAGCATCGACGCCAGCCGCGACCCGGAGAAGAGAGTCATGCCACCCCGCTTGTCGCCGACCGTGCGCCAGCAGCGCCTCGGGATCGAGTTGCGCAGGATGCGCGAGCTCGTGGGCGTCACGCCCAAGAGCCTGGCCGCCACCATCGGCACCGACCTGCCCAAGATCTCCCAGATGGAGAACGGGAAGTCGGGCATCAGCGCCGAGCGGCTCCGGATCTGGGCACTCACCTGCGGTTGCGCGGACGGCCCCTACCTGGACGCGCTGCTGACGATGACTCAGGACCGGCGCAAGTACTGGTGGGACGGCTACCGCGGCCGGCTGCCGAACGCGATCATCGACATCGCGGAGATGGAGCACCACGCGTCCTCCCTCTCCATCCTGAACAGCACCTTCATCCCCGGACTGCTGCAGACCCCGGAGTACGCCGCCGCGGTGTTCGAGCGGCTCCCCCCGCAGTACCGGCAGGAGGCCGACGTCCGGAAGGCATTCCGGATTCGGCGCCAGCAGATCTTCGTCGACCACCCGAAGCCGTACAGCGCATTCCTGCACGAGTCCGCGCTGCGCATGCAGTTCGGCGGTCCGGAAGTACTGCGCGACCAGTTGCGGAGCCTGTTGGAGAATTCCGAACGGCCCGGTGTGGAGATCCGGGTGATCCCGTTCAGCGTGCCCACCTACACCGGCTCCGGAGAGAGTCTGTACCTCGCCCGCGGACCCGTCCCGGAACTCGACACCGTCCAGATCGATCTCTCCCACGGGCCGAAATTCGTGCACACCCAGGCCGAATTGGCCTCCTACCGCCGGATCAAGGAGGAGACCGCGGCCATCGCGCTCGGGCCGGACGAGTCCCGGGACTTCATCCGGGCCTTGCTGAAAGACTTCGCATGAGTACCTGGCGCAAGGCCTCGGCCAGCGGCGAGAGCACCGACTGCGTCGAGGTCAGATCGGCGGGCGAGCTGGTGGAAATCCGAGAGTCCGACCGGCCCGAGGTCGTCGTGCAGACCACCCCCCGCAAGTGGGCCGCCTTCGTCCGCGGGGTGAAGTCCGGGGAGTTCGACCGGTACGGCGACTTCAGCCGGCCGTGACGCCCGGCCCGGACGTGCCGTCCACGCCGCCCCGGAAGTGCCGTCCGCCCCGGGCCCGGAAGCACGGTCCGACCCGCTCCGGACCTGCGGTCCACCCCGCTCCGGAAGCCCGGTCCGCCCCACTCCGGAAGTGCGGTCCGCCCCGGCCCGCCGCGTGCGCCAGGACCCCCCGCTTGCCCTAGGCTTGCAGCCCACAGTGGACCCCTGCGCCTGACACGGCACTCCGGGTGGGGTGCGCGTGCGGGAGAAATCGGAGCATCCGAGGATGGCTCGGCACCTGATCACCAGCGCCCTTCCGTACATCAACGGGATCAAGCACCTGGGCAACATGGTCGGGTCCATGCTCCCGGCGGACGTCCACGCCCGGTACCTGCGCCGACGAGGGCACGAGGTGCTGTTCATCTGCGCCACCGACGAGCACGGCACGCCCGCCGAACTGGCCGCCCAGGAAGCCGGGTTGCCCGTCGCGGAGTTCTGCGCCCGGGCACACGACGCGCAGCGGGCGGTGTACGAGGGCCTCGGGCTCTCCTTCGACCACTTCGGCCGCAGCTCCTCGCCGCAGAACCGGGAGATCACCCAGGAGATCGCCCGCGAACTGCAGCGCAACGGCTTCATCGAGGAGCGCGCGATCCGCCAGGTGTACTCCAACGCCGACGGCCGCTTCCTGCCGGACCGCTACATCGTCGGCACCTGCCCGCACTGCGGCTACGACAAGGCCCGCGGCGACCAGTGCGAGAACTGCACCCGGGTGCTCGACCCGACCGACCTGCTGGAGCCGCGCTCGGCGATCAGCGGCAGCTCCGACCTGGAGGTCCGGGAGACCCGCCACCTGTTCCTGCTCCAGTCCAAGCTCACCGAGGAGGTCGAGGACTGGGTCGCCGCCCACGCCGACGACTGGCCGGTGCTGGCCTCCTCGATCGCCCGCAAGTGGCTGACCGAGGGCCTCCAGGACCGCTCGATCACCCGCGACCTGGAGTGGGGAGTCCCGGTGCCCGCCGACGTGTGGCCCGAACTGGCCGCCGAGGGCAAGGTGTTCTACGTCTGGTTCGACGCCCCGATCGAGTACATCGGCGCCACCAAGGAATGGGCGGACGCGGCCCCGGCCGGGCAGCTGCGGGACTGGAAGTCCTGGTGGTACGAGGTCGACGAGACCGTCCGCTACACCGAGTTCATGGCCAAGGACAACGTCCCGTTCCACACCGTGATGTTCCCGGCCACGCTGCTCGGCTCGCGCCGACCGTGGAAGAAGGTCGACTACGTCAAGGCCTTCAACTGGCTGACGTACTACGGCGGGAAGTTCTCCACCAGCCAGAAGCGCGGCGTCTTCACCGACGTCGCGCTGGAGCTGCTGCCCGCCGACTACTGGCGCTACTTCCTGATGGCGCACGCGCCCGAGTCGGACGACTCCAGCTTCACCTGGGACCTGTTCGCCTCGGTGGTCAACAAGGACCTCGCCGACACCCTCGGCAACTTCGTCAACCGGGTGCTCTCCTTCAGCCGCAAGCGCTTCGGCGACGACGTCCCGGGCGGGCACGCGCCGGGGCAGGCCGAGCAGCGCCTCGGCGAGCAGGTCGCCGCGCTGCTCGCCGAGTACGAGGCCCAGCTGGACTCGCTCAACTTCCGCAAGGCGGCGCAGGCCCTGCGCGCGCTGTGGAGCGCGGGCAACGCGTACCTGGACGAGAAGGCGCCCTGGCTGCAGGTGAAGACCGACCCGGAGGCGGCGGCGCTGACCCTGCGCACCGCGATGAACCTGATCCACCTGTACGCGGTGGTCTCCGAACCGTTCATCCCGGCCACCGCGGCGGCGATGCGCGGGGCCTTCGCGCTGCCCGAGGACTCCCCGGCCGCCACCCGGGACTGGATCGCCCCGCAGGAGGCGCGGGCGCTGGACCTGGTGCCGGCCGGGACGGCGTTCACGGTGCCGCCGGTGCTGTTCGCCAAGATCACGGACGAGGACCTGGCGGCCTGGACGGCGCGCTTCGGCGGCTCGGCGGGCTGACCGGTGTGAACGGCCCCGCGGCGGCGGGGCCCGGCCGATTTCCCGTTGCCCCGGCCGGTCTGCGGTTGCCACGATCCTTCGATGACGACCTTCACCGGCCCCGACGGCACCCCACTCGGCTACCGCGTCCTCGGCGAGGGCGAGCCGCTGCTCGTCCTCGCCGGCGGCCCGATGCGCGACGCCGCGTACCTCGGCGACCTCGGCGGCCTCGGCGCGCACCGCGCCCTGCACGTCCTCGACCTGCGCGGCACGGGCCGATCGGCGCGCCCGGCCGACCCGGCGGGCTACCGGGTCGACCGGCAGGTGGCCGACGTCGAGGCGTTCCGGGCGCACCTCGGGCTCGACCGGGCCGACCTCCTCGCCCACTCCGCCGGCTGCTCGCTCGCCACCCTGTACGCACTGCGGCACCCCGGGCGCACCGGCCGGCTGGTGCTGGTCACGCCCAGCCTCCGGATCCTCGGCGGCACCGCCACCGAGGACGACTACCGCGAGGCGGCCGAGGCCCGCGGCCTCGCCGACGAGGAGTGGTACCCGGCCGCCAGGGCCGCCGTCCGCGCCGCCTTCGCCGGCGGCACCGCCGACCCCGGCGCCGTGGCACCGCTCTTCCACGGCGACTGGAACGCCACCGCCCGCGCCCACGAGGCCGACTGCGCCGTCCAGAGCCACCCGGAGGCCGCCGCGGCGTACCACGGCGGCGGCTTCCGGCCCGCCGCCGTCCGCGCCGCCGTCGCCGAACTCCCGGTGCCGACGCTGCTGTTGGCCGGCGAGTACGACCCCGACCCGCGGCCCGGGGCGGTCCGCGCCGCGGCCGCGCTGTTCCGCCACGCCCGTGCCGCCGTCCAGCCCGGCGCCGGCCACTACCCGTGGCTCGACGATCCGGCCGCCTTCACCCGTACGGTGGCCGCCTTCCTCGCGGGCTGACGCGGCGGGCCGTCGGGTCTCCGGCCGTACGGTCGCGGGCCGTACGGTCGCGGGCCGTACGGTCGCGGGCCGTACGGTCGCCAGCTGTACGGTCGAGGACCCCGCGGCCGCCAGCTGTACGGTCGAGGACCCCGCGGCCGCCGGATCAGTCCCGGCGGGCCGTGTGGACGGTCATCGCGGAGAGGTAGAAGGCGTCCGGACGGTGCAGGATGCCGGTGGGGGCGTCCTCGGCGAGCAGGGCCTCCAGGGTGGCCCGGTCCTCGGCGTCGAGCTGCTCGGCGAGCTGGTCGTGACGCCGGGTCAGCTGGGTGTGCAGGTAGCCGCGGACGGGCCCGGCGAGCGGGGCGGGGTGGTCGACCAGGAAGGTGCGGGTGCCGGTCGGGGTCAGTCCGGCCCGCCGCAGCATGGCCGGCCAGTCCTCGATCTCCTGGGTGCTGCCGGGCAGTTCGGCCCGCATGGCGCTGAAGCCGTCCTCGTGGGCGGCGTCCATCCGGGCCTGGAAGCCGGGCCGGCCGAGGCCGAAGTCGCGCGGCAGGTAGCGCGCCGGCAGGCCGCTCTCCGCGACGGCGAGCAGACCGCCGGGCCGCAGCACCCCGGCGAGCGAGGTGAGCGCGGCCTGCTGGTCGCCCAGGTGGTGGACGGCGTTGCCGGACCAGATCAGGTCGGCCTCGCCGAGCTTGCCGAACTCCTCGGGCAGGTCGGCCTGTTGGGTGCCGAGCCGACCGCCGGAGCGGGTCCGGGCGCGCTCCAGCAGGGCGGCCGACTGGTCGACCGCCACCACCTCGGCCGCCGGGAAGACCTCCGCCAGCAGTCCGGCGATCACCCCGGGGCCGCTGCCGACGTCGAGGACCCGCCGCACCTCGCCCTCCCCGTGCAGGCCGAGCAGCCAGCGCCCGGCCTCGGTGACGGCGCCGGCCCGCAGGTCGGCCTCCAGCTCCAGGTGCGCGGCGAGCGCGTCCCAGTCGAAGTCGGCGGCGGGAACGTGCCCGTGGCCGTGGGAGTGCCCATGGGAGTGGGAGTGGCCGTGCCCGTGGGAGTGGCCGTGCTGCTGCGCTGACATCCGGATTCTCCGATCGTGGGTGGGTTGACGAAAGCTTCCCGCTCAGGCGGGCAGGGCGGCGCCGGACGCGCGGTACGTCCGCACCGCCCGGTCGAGCTCCTCGGCCACGAGGTCGTGGTCGAGCGCGAAGGCCGCCGCCGCGCCCATCCCGGCGGCGGTGACCACCTGGGCACGCGGGTCGGCGACGTTGCCGACCGCCCAGACGCCGGGGAGGCTGGTGCGGCCGGTCCGGTCGGTGGTGACCCAGCCGTTGTCGTCCCGGGCGCAGTCGAGGCCGAAGAGCAGCGCGTCCCGGGGCACCGGCCGCGGGAAGACGAACACCGCCTCGCGCGGCACCACCTGCCCGGTGGCGAGTTCGACGCCGCGCAGCCGCCCGTCGTCGGACACCAGGCGGACGATCCGGCCCTCGACCACCCCGACGTCCCGGGCCGCGAGCCGTTCCCGCTCGGCGTCCGTCAGCGCCAGGTTGTGCGCGAGCAGCACCACGTCCGCCGACCACTGCCGCAGCAGCAGCGCCTGGTTGACCGCCCCCGGGCCGGTGCCGAGCACTCCGAGCGGGCGGTCGCGGACCTCCCAGGCGTGGCAGTACGGGCAGTGCAGCACGTCGTGGCCCCACCGCTCGACCAGGCCCGGCAGCTCCGGCAGCCCGTCCCGCAGCCCGGTGGCGACGACCACCCGGCGCGCGTGCAGCACCGGCCCGCCGGCCAGGTGGACCACGAAGCCCGACCCGGCGGACCCGGCCGGCTCGGCGGACTCGATCCGATCGCTCTGCTCGGCCGACTCGATGTGATCGCTGTGCTCGACGGACTCGATGTGCTCGACCCGGGCGTCGATCAGGTCCACCCCGTACCGGGCGACCTCCTCCCGCCCGACCGCCAGCAGCGCCGCCGGGGGCATGCCGTCCCGGCTCAGGTAGCCGTGCATGTGGGCGGCGGGCGCGTTGCGCGGCTCGCCGGCGTCCACCACGGCGACCCGGCGACGGGCCCGGCCCAGCACCAGCGCGGCGTTCAGCCCCGCCGCTCCGGCGCCGACCACCACCACGTCGTAGCGCTCGCGTTCCCCGATCCCGGTCGTCCCGGGTGTCCCGGTCGTTCCTGCCGTCCTGACCGTTCCTGCCGTCCCTGCCGTCTCGCCCATGGCGCTCACCTCCACCGCCAGGCTGCGGCCCGCCCTACAGCATCGGCAAGCTTTGTTGCCGCCTCAGCAAACCACTGCGAGGTCACCCCCTCGTCCGCCGCCAGTACGACCGGGCGGCCACCGCCAGCGCGACCCCGTACCCGGCGAACCCGCACATCCCGACCCAGGAGATCTCCAGCGCGCTCTGCTCACTGGCGAACTCCCCCAGCCTGATCCGCGTCACCCCGGCGGTGCACAGCGTCAGGTAGCCGATCCCGACCACCCCGTACGGCGCCAGCGAAGCCGCGCCCACCAGGGCCGGGGTGAGCGGCAGCCAGCGCGGCACCCGGCGGCCGCGCAGCGGCAGGGTCCAGCGCGGGAAGACCTGCCCCCACGGGCGGACCAGTCCCCAGAGCAGGAACACCCCGAGCAGCGCCAGCAGCACGGTGCCGTCGAGGCCCCGGCGTTCCAGGGCGAGCCAGAGCCCGGAGGAGCCGTTGCGCACGTAGCTCGCGTACATCTGGTCGCCGCTGATCCCGGCGAAGCTGCCGCCGAACGCCCAGATCAGCTTCATCAGCACGTACGGAACGAACGCCAGCGTGCCTGCCCAGGCGGCGAGTTGGACGATCGGCGGGGCCGCTGCGGGAGCCGGCGCCACCCGTTCGGCCCGGCCGCCCGGGCCGCCGCGGGCCCCGGGCCGCAGCCCCGGGGCGGTGCGGGCCAGCAGCACCGCCCCCACCGCCGCCAGGGTGCGCTCCACCGCGTCGGGGACGCTGTCCACCCGCTGGCCGAACAGCAGCGTCACCAGGTCCATCAGCAGGCCCCAGGCCCCGACCGCGGCCGCCCCGCACACCAGCCACAGCAGCCACCACAGCCCCCGCACCGGCGTTCGCCGCACCACCGCCACGCCGGCGGCCGCCGAGGCGAGCCCCACGGCGGCCACCACCCACCCCGGCCAGTCCGCCCCCAGCAGCCGCGTCCCGCCCAGCGCGCACCCCAGCCCGAACCCGGCGTACCCGAGGCCCCAGCCGGTCACCGCCCACCCGTTCCTCACCATGCCGACAGGCTCGCCCGCGCCACCCCGCCGCTCCTCCCCCGGTGCGGTGATCCGGCTCCCCCACCCGAGGGAGCCGAGCCGCGTTTGCGCTGGAGTGCACTCCAACTCCTAATCTCTGACACGCAACTGATCGCCAACCAGGGGGAACGGCCATGCGCTACCGCGTTCTCGGCGGCACCGGCATCGAGGTGAGCACCTACTGCCTCGGCACCATGATGTTCGGCTCCGTCGGCAACTCCGACCACGACGACTGCGCCCGGATGATCGGCACCGCGGTCGACCGGGGCATCAACTTCATCGACACCGCGGACATGTACTCGGCCGGCGAGTCCGAGGAGATCGTCGGCAAGGCACTGGCCGCCCGTGGCGACCGCGACGAGATCGTGCTCGCCACCAAGGTGCACTTCCCGATGGGCGAGGGCCACAACCGGGGCGGCAACTCGCGGCGCTGGATCGTCCGCGAGGTCGAGGAGAGCCTGCGTCGGCTGCGGACCGAGTGGATCGACCTGTACCAGGTCCACCGACCGGACCACACCACCGACATCGAGGAAACCCTCTCCGTCCTCGGCGACCTCGTCCGGGCGGGCAAGATCCGCGCCTTCGGCTGCTCCACCTTCCCCGCCGAGCAGATCGTGGACGCCCACCACGTCGCCGAGCGCCGCGGCCTGCAGCGCTTCCGCACCGAGCAGCCGCCGTACTCGCTGCTCGCCCGGGGCGTGGAGCGCGAGGTGCTGCCCGTCGTCCAGCGGCTGGGCATGGGCGCGCTGACCTGGGGCCCGCTCGCCGGTGGCTTCCTGACCGGCCGCTACCGCAAGGACCGCCCGATCGACCTCAGCCGGGGCCGGGCCGCCCTCCACCCGCACCGCTTCGACCCGGAGCTGCCCACCACGGCGGCCAAGCTGGAGGCCGTCGAGGCCCTCACCGCCCTCGCCGAGGAGCTCGGCCGCACCCTCCCCGAGCTGGCCACCGCCTTCCCGGCGGCCCACCCGGCCGTCACGTCGGTGATCATCGGCCCGCGCACCGCGGCGCAGCTCGAATCGGCCCTCAAGGCCGCCGACCTGGTCCTGGACGACGCCACCCTCGACCGCATCGACGCCATCGTCCCGCCCGGCACCGACCTCTACCGGGCCGACGGCGTCTGGCAGCCCCCGGCCCTCACCACGCCGGCCCTGCGCCGCCGCCCGGTGTCCGACCGCCCCGCGGCCTGAGCCCCGGCCCTCCCCCTCCCCGTCTCTGCCCGCCTGCCCGGCCTTCGCCCGCCCGTCCGCCCGGCCACGACGGCCGGGCGGGCCGGAACTCACCCCCTCGGGGCGGCGAAGCAGTGGACGGTGACGGTGCGTCCGGAGGCCCACTGCTGGTCTCCGCCGCCGAGGTGGGTCCAGCCGAGGCGGCGGTAGAGGGCCACGGCGGCGGTGTCGGTGGCGAGCACGTCGAGGACGGGGTGCAGGCCGAGCGCCCGCGCGTGCGCCACGGCGCAGGCCAGCAGCCGGGCGCCGACCAGGTGGCCGCGCGCCCCGGGGGCGACGTAGAGCCGGCCGATCACGGCGGTGAGCTCCGGGCGGCCGCCGGTGCGCCCGCTCCACAGGACGGGGGCGAGGTCGCCCGGGGCGCTGCGGGCCAGGCCGACGTGCCCGCTGAGCCGGCCGTCCGACTCGGCGATCCAGGCGGCGAGCAGGCCGTCCGGGGTCAGCCAGGCGGCGGGGCGGTCGGGCCAGTCGGCGGGATAGCCGTCGACGGTGTGGACGTCGCCCAGCACCCGGACGCAGTCGGCGAGGTCGTCGGCGCGGCGCGGTCTGACGACCACCCCCGCCCCGGCCTGCCCTGGTTCGGACGCGACGACGGTGGCGCGTTCTTCGAGGTCTGCCATGCCGGTACGTTACCGGCCGGCCCTCACCGTCGCAGCAGGTCGACGACCCCGGTCAGGTCCTCGCCGCCGCCACCGACCTCCAGTCGGCGCTCCATCAACCGGAAGTACGGTTCGAGGAGTTCGGCGCTCACCAGCTGCTCCTCGGCGGTGCGCAGCAGCGTCTCCTTGCCGGCCACCTGCATCGCCAGGTTGGACACCACGTCCCGGGCGTAGTCGCCGCTCTCCAGCTGCGCCGCCGTCCTGGCCACCGAGCCGGACATCGCGGCCAGCCAGTCGCCCAGCAGTGGCGCCAGCCCGCTCGGCGCCACGGCCTCGCCGCGGACCAGCGCGAAGGCGTGCGCGATCCCGGCGAACATCCCGTACATCCCGCTGAGCAGCGCCACGTCGTGCAGCGCCGCGTACCCGGCGTCGGCGCCCACGTAGCGGGTGCCGGCCGGGACGGCGAGCGCGCCCCCGTGCTCCTCGAACAGCTCGGACGAGCCGCTGTAGAACACGTACGCCCCGGCCGCCGGGACGCCGATCATCGGCGGGACGGCCATGATCCCGCCGTCCAGGTAGCGGGCGCCGCGCTCCTCGGCCCAGGCGGCCCGGGCACGGGCCTGCCCGGGAGTGCTCGTGACCAGGTTGACCAGGTCCTTGCCGGTCAGGTCGACGCCGTCCAGCGCCGCCGGCACGGAGGCGTCGTCGAGCAGGCAGACGACGACCAGCCGGTTCGCGGCGACGGCCCGCGCGACGGTGGCGGCGACGGTGGCGCCGCGGGCGGCGAGTCCGTCGGCACGGGCGGCGGTGCGGTTCCAGACGGTCAGCGGGTGCCCGGCGGCGAGCCAGGCCTCGGCCAGCGCGGTGCCCATCGCGCCGAGGCCGAGCAGGGTGAGCGGGGTCCTGGGGGTGTTCTCAACGGGGTTGGTTGCCATGGCAGTCAGCCTCCGCGCCGGCCCCGGAAACGATCAAGTACGCACTTCGAAGTGGGTGGTTACCCTGGGGTGAGCATCGAGCTGGCAGGGGCCGGAAGGGGTGGGCATGGCGATCGTGTCGAGGCCTGGGGCGCACGTCTGCGGGACCGACGCCGCGATGGACGTGATCGGCGGCAAGTGGAAGGTGTCGATCCTCTGGGCCCTGGGCGAACGCCCGCACTGCCGCTTCGGCGAGCTGCGCCGGCTGCTGCCGGGGATCACCGAGAAGGTGCTGGCCGCGCACCTGCGCGAGATGGAGGCGCACGGCATCGTGCACCGGGAGGCGTACGACGAGGTGCCGCCCCGGGTCGAGTACGCGCTGACCGGGGCGGGGCACCGCCTGAACACGGCGCTGGGGCCGCTGGGGGACTGGGGGCGGGAGCACGTCCTGGGCGAGGCGCCCCGCCCGGCGTAGCCTCGCCCGGCGCAGCGCGGCCCCGGCCTACGCGATCGCGGCCTACGCGATCGCGGCCGACACCACCGCCGCCACCGCGATGTTGCAGGCCGCGGACACCCACACCGCCGGGTGCGGCTCCGGATCGACCAGGATCTCGCCGAGCCTGCCCGGCGTCAGCAGGTCCACCAGCCAGAACGCGACGGCCATCAGCACCAGCCCGAGCAGGCCGTAGCAGGCCGTCGACACCAGGCCCTTGGCGAAGTCGGCATAGGTGTACATGATCGCGGTGAAGACGATGCCGCCGATGCCGAGCAGGGCGGAGCTGAGCAGGACGGCGGCGTTGCGGTTGCGCTCGACCCAGATCTGCCGGCCGAGCTTGCCGGGCGTCAGCAGGTCGACCAGGCCGATGCCGAGGAGCAGCAGCACCACGCCGAGGGTGCCGTAGGCCGCCGCCGCACCGAGCCCGTGCAGGATGTCGTTCATCGTGGTTCCAGCCCCCGGTCCGCTCACGCCGTCCCCCGCGACCGTGCCGGTCGGGGCCCCCGACCTGCCTGGTCAAGGGTTGGCAAAAGATACCCCACCCGGGTGAGGGGCGGACCGGGGGCCGGGAAACCGGGGACGGGTCAGTCCTCCTCCCGCACCAGGTGGTCGACGCAGGCCGCGACGGCCAGCAGCAGACCGGCGTCCGCACCGTCGGCGATCTCCACCCCGTAGGTGTCCCGGATCCGGAACCACTTGCGGCTGATCCGGGCCAGCTCGTCGCCGTGCCGGTTCTCGATCCGGTAGTCCTTGTCGATCAGGTTGCCGTGGATCTTCAGCTCGCCGCCGGAGGCCAGCTCCACCAGGTACTTGTCCCGGAACGGGGTGAACAGCTTCTCCCGGACGGTGGCGACCACCTCGCCGTCGGCGTCCTCGATCCTCATCGCGTCGCGGACGGCGAGCATCTTCTCCCTCACCACCGCGACCACCCGCCCGTGCGCGTCCTTCAGCTCGAAGGTGTCCCGCAGCCGCAGGACCTTGCCGTCCACCAGGAACGCCTTGTGCCCCCGGTCGTCCTCGATCCAGTAGTCGTCGCCGACCGCGAACAGCTTCTCCCTGACCAGATACCGCACCGTGCGACCTCCTCCGTGTTGACGTCGCCCCATTCGACCCCGAGCGCCCGGCCGCGGAGAAGCACCGCCACGGAGCACCGGCCGAAAACCCCGTCGCACGGCGGCCCCCGATCCCCTTCAATACCGCCATGCACCCCGACCTCACCAACGGCCTCACCAACGGCCTCACCAGCGGCCTCACCAGCGGCCTCACCACCGCCGAGCTGCGCAGCGAGCGCCTCGACCTGCTGCCGATCGCCCCCGGGCACGCCGAGGAGCTGGCGGCCGCGCTCGCCGACCCGGCCCTGCACGCCTTCACCGGCGGCCGCCCGGCCACCGTCGAGGAGCAGCGCGCCCGCTGCGCCCGGCTCGCCGCCGGCTCCCCCGACCCGGCCGAGGCCTGGGGCAACTGGGTGCTGCGGCTGCGCGCCGACGGCGCCCTCACCGGCTACGTGCAGGCCACCGTCCGCCCCGACGCCTCCGAGGCCGAGGTCGCCTGGGTGGTCGGCACCCCCTGGCAGCGCCGCGGCCTGGCCACCGAGGCCGCCCGCGCCCTGCTCGCCCACCTCGCCGCCGCCGGCGTCACCACCGCCGCCGCCCACATCCACCCCGACCACCACGCCTCCGCCGCCGTCGCCCGCGCCCTCGGCCTGCGCCCCACCGCCCGCACCCAGGACGGCGAGACCCGCTGGCAGTCCGATCTCACCCGGCACGCCCGGAATGCGGGCACCCGGCGTGCGGTTTGATTGACGCATGGCATCTCGTGCACGTGTACGCGCCCCCGAGCTGGTCGGGGCAGGCGGTTGGCTGAACACCGGCGGCAAGGAGCTAGCGCTCGCCGACTTCCGGGGCAAGATCACCATCCTGGACTTCTGGACCTTCTGCTGCATCAACTGTCTGCACGTCCTGGACGAGCTGCGGGAGCTGGAGGAGAAGCACCGCGACACCGTGGTGATCGTCGGGGTGCACTCGCCGAAGTTCGTGCACGAGGCCGACCACCAGGCGGTCGTCGACGCCGTCGCCCGCTACGAGGTGCACCACCCGGTGCTGGACGACCCGGCGCTGGTGACCTGGAAGCAGTACGCCGTCCGGGCCTGGCCGACGCTGGTGGTGATCGACCCGGAGGGCTACGTGGTCGCCCAGCACGCCGGCGAGGGCCACGCCCACGCGCTCGCCCGGCTGGTCGAGGAGCTGGAGGCCGAGCACGCCGCGAAGGGCACGCTGCGCCGCGGCGACGGCCCGTACGTGGCGCCGGAGCCGAGCGCCGGGGACCTCAAGTTCCCCGGCAAGGCGGTCCGGCTGCCGAACGGCCACTTCCTGGTCGCCGACTCCGGCCACCACTCGCTGGTCGAGCTGGCCGAGGACGGCGAGACGGTGGTGCGCCGGATCGGCGACGGGCAGCGCGGCCTGGTGGACGGCGACGGCGCGGACGGCGCCGGCCCGCGGTTCAGCGAGCCGCAGGGCCTCGCGCTGCTCCCCGAGGGCCACCCGTACGACTACGACGTGGTCGTGGCCGACACCGTCAACCACGCCCTGCGCGGTGTCCGCCTCGCCGACGGCCGGGTGACCACCCTGGCCGGCACCGGCCGCCAGTGGTGGCAGGGCTCGGCCACCGAGGGCCCGGCCCGCGAGGTGGACCTCTCCTCGCCGTGGGACGTCGCCTGGTTCGACGGCCGGGTGTGGATCGCGATGGCCGGCGTGCACCAGCTGTGGTCGTACGACCCGGCCGCCGGCACCGTCGCGGTCGCGGCCGGCACCACCAACGAGGGCCTGGTGGACGGGCCCGCCGCCGAGGCCTGGTTCGCCCAGCCGTCCGGCCTCGCGGTGTCGGCGGACGGCGAGCGGCTCTGGGTCGCCGACTCCGAGACCTCCTCGCTGCGCTGGGTTTCACGTGAAACAAAGGCGGTCCGCACCGCCGTCGGCAGCGGCCTGTTCGACTTCGGCCACCGCGACGGCGCGGCCGGTCAGGCACTGTTCCAGCACCCGCTGGGCGTCACCGTGCTGCCGGACGGCTCGGTGGCCGTCGCCGACACCTACAACCACGCGCTGCGCCGCTACGACCCGGCGAGCGGCGAGGTCAGCACCCTGGCCACCGACCTGCGCGAGCCCTCCGGGGCGGTCCTGGTGGACGGGGACATCGTGGTGGTCGAGTCGGCCCGGCACCGGCTGACCAGGCTGCGGCTGCCGGAGGAGGCGGTGCAGGTCGAGTCGGTGGCGCACCGCACCCGGCGCGCGGCCACCGAGGTCGCCCCGGGCGCCTTCCGGCTGGACGTGGTCTTCGAGGCGCCGAACGGCCAGAAGCTGGACGAGCGCTACGGCCCCTCCACCCGGCTGCTGGTCAGCGCGACCCCGCCCGAGCTGCTGGTCTCCGGCGCGGGCGCGGACACCGACCTCTCCCGTGAACTGGTGCTCTCCGCCGAGGTCACCGAGGGTGTGCTGCACGTCTCGGCGATGGCCGCCTCCTGCGACGACGACCCGGAGATCGAGTACCCGGCCTGCCACGTGCACCAGCAGGACTGGGGCGTGCCGGTGACGCTGGTGGCCGACGGCGCCCGCCGCCTGCCGCTGGTCCTCGCCGGGATGGAGTAACACCGGACGACGCGCGGCTTCGCGGAACGGCGCGGAACGACGCGAAGGGGCCCGGCGGACGACCGCCGGGCCCCGCTCGCCGCCGTTCTCAGCCCTCCAGGAAGGCCTTGAGCGCGCTCGCCAGCAGGTACGGGTCCTCCGCCCCGCACAGCTCGCGCGCCGAGTGCATGGAGAGCGCCGCGATGCCGCAGTCCACCGTCCTGATGCCCAGTCGCGCCGCCGTGATCGGGCCGATCGTCGTCCCGCAGGGCATGGCGTTGTTGGAGACGAAGCTCTGCCACGGCACGCCGGCCTTCTCGCAGGCGGCGGCGAACACCGCCCGGCCGACGCCGTCGGTCGCGTAGCGGTTGTTGACGTTGACCTTGAGGATCGGCCCGCCGTTCGGCATCGGGTGGTGGCCCGGCTCGTGCCGCTCGCTGTAGTTCGGGTGGACGGCGTGGCCCATGTCCGAGGAGAGGCAGACGGTGCCGGCGAGCGCCCGGGCCCGGTCCTCGGTGGTGCCGCCGCGCGCGTGGATCGTCCGGTCCATGACGTTGCCGAGCAGGGGGCTCTGCGCGCCGGTGTCGGACTCGCTGCCGGTCTCCTCGTGGTCGAAGGCGGCCAGCACCGGGATGTACGGCAGGTCGGCGGCGCCGTCGGCGGTGGCGACGGCGGCGAGCGCGGCGGTGGCCGCGTGCACCGAGAGCAGGTTGTCCAGGCGCGGGGCGGCCAGCAGCTCGCGGTCGCGGCCCAGGTAGGAGGCGGGCTGGACGTCGTGGGTCATGAGGTCCCAGCCGACCACGTCGGCGGCGGCCAGACCGGCCCGCCCGGCGACGTAGGAGATCAGCGCGCCCTCGTCGACCGGGCCGAGGCCCCAGATCGGGGTGAGGTGGCGCTGCTTGTCGAGCTTCATGCCCTCGTTGACCTGGCGGTCCAGGTGGATGGCGAGCTGCGGGACGCGCAGCAGCGGCTCGTCCAGCTGGACCAGCCGGACGGTGCCGTCCTTGAGCGCGAGCCGGCCGGAGAGGCCGAGGTCGCGGTCCAGCCAGGTGTTCAGCGGGACGCCGCCGTAGATCTCCACCGCGACCTGCCGCCAGCCCTCGGAACCGGTGTCCGGGACGGGCTTGACCCGCAGGTTGGGCGAGTCGGTGTGGGTGCCGACGATCCGGAACGGGGTCTCGGGGCCCGCCCCCTGCGGCAGGTACCAGGCGATCAGCGCGCCCCCGCGGATCAGGTAGCGCCCGCCGGCCGCGTCGTCCCACGCGTCCGTCTCGGCGACCTGCCGGAAGCCCGCCTTCTCCAGCCGCTCCGCGGCGCTCGCCACCGCGTGGTACGGCGAGGGCGAGGTGCCGAGGAACGCGATCAGGTCGTCGCTGTGCGTCCGGTCGAAAAATGCCTGGCGGGCGGCGGTCGACATACTGCTCCTGGGTCGAGTGAGGGCCGAAGCCGGATGGGGAGTCGACTTCGCACCTGAGCATATGCCCGTACACGGACACGGCATTCGGAACGCCTCAACCGCGAACCGGCCCGCGCGGCCGGTGGTTTCCGTCCTCCGGACCGCGGCCGCGGACACACCGAAGGGCCCGGTGGCAGCCGGGCCCTTCGGTGCGAGGGTGTGTCAGGCGGTTCGAATGCCGGGAGGCGGCCCGCCCGGCGCGCCCCGGGAAGGGCGGTGGCGGGTGGCCCCGGGACGGGTGGCCTAGAAGGCCTCCTCCGCCAGCTCCATGATCTCGTTGTCGATGCCCTCGGCGATCAGTCGCTGCGGGGCGACGGTCGGCAGGACGTTCTTGGCGAAGAAGCGGGCCGCCGCGACCTTGCCCTGGTAGAAGGGGACGTCCTTCTCCGAGGCGCCGGCCTCCAGCTTGGCCAGGGCCACCGCGGCCTGGCGCAGCAGCAGCCAGCCGACCACGACGTCGCCGGAGACCATCAGCAGGCGGGTGGTGTTGAGGCCCACCTTGTACATGTTCTTGACGTCCTGCTCGACCGAGGTCAGGTCGGCGATCAGCTTGCCGACGATGGCCTCCAGGTCGCCCGCGGCCTTGGCGAGCAGGTCGCGCTCGGCGGCCAGGGCGTCGCCGCCCTCGGCGGAGCCGATGAACTTCTGGATCTGCTCGTTCAGCGCGGTGAGCGCCTGGCCGCCGTCCTTGACGATCTTGCGGAAGAAGAAGTCCTGGCCCTGGATCGCCGTGGTGCCCTCGTACAGGGTGTCGATCTTGGCGTCCCGGATGTACTGCTCGATCGGGTACTCCTGGAGGTACCCGGAGCCGCCGAAGGTCTGGAGCGACTGGGCGAGCTGCTCGTAGGACTTCTCCGAGCCGTAGCCCTTGACGATCGGCAGCAGCAGGTCGTTGAGGCGCTCGGCGGCCTCGTCGCTCTCGCCGCGCAGCTTGGCGGCCATCATGTCGTCCTGGGTGGACGCGGTGAACAGGACCAGCGCGCGCATGCCCTCGGCGTAGGCCTTCTGGGTCAGCAGCGAGCGGCGCACGTCCGGGTGGTGGGTGATGGTGACGCGCGGGGCGGTCTTGTCCAGGAACTGCGATATGTCGGCGCCCTGCACGCGCTCCTTGGCGTACTCCAGGGCGTTCAGGTAGCCGGTGGAGAGGGTGGCGATGGCCTTCGTGCCGACCATCATGCGGGCGAACTCGATGATCTTGAACATCTGGCGGATGCCGTCGACCTTCTCGCCGAGCAGCCAGCCCTTGGCCGGGTGCTTGGCACCGAAGGTCATCTCGCAGGTGTTCGAGGCCTTGAGGCCCATCTTGTGCTCGACGTTGGTGGCGTAGACGCCGTTGCGCTCGCCCAGCTCGCCGGTCTCCCAGTCGAAGTCGAACTTGGGGACGATGAACAGGCCCAGGCCCTTGGTGCCCGGCTTGCCGCCCTCGGGGCGGGCCAGCACCATGTGGATGATGTTCTCGGACATGTCGTGCTCGCCCGAGGTGATGAAGCGCTTCACGCCCTCGATGTGCCAGGAGCCGTCCTCCTGCTGGATCGCCTTGGTGCGGCCGGCGCCCACGTCGGAGCCCGCGTCGGGCTCGGTGAGGACCATGGTGGAGCCCCACAGGCGGTCGGTCATCCGCTTGGCGACCTCGAGCTGCTCCTCGGTGCCCTCCTCGGCGATGACGCCGGCGAAGGCCGGGCCGGAGGAGTACATCCAGATGGCCGGGTTGGAGCCCAGGATCTGCTCGGCGAAGGCCCAGATCAGCGAGTTCGGGGTGACCTGGCCACCGATCGACTCCGGGATGCCCAGACGCCACCACTCGGCGTCCATGAAGGTCTGGTAGCTCTTCTTGAAGGTGGCCGGGACCGGCGCGGTGTTGGTCTCCGGGTCGAACACCGGCGGGTTGCGGTCGGTGTCGGCGAAGGACGCCGCGAGGTCGTTCTCGGCGAGGCGTGCGATCTCGCTGAGGATGTTCTTCGCGGTCTCGACGTCCATGTCCGCGAACGGTCCGGTGCCGTACACCTGCTCGCGGCCGAACACCTCGAAGAGGTTGAACTCCACGTCCCGCAGGTTGGACTTGTAGTGACCCATGGCCGTTATCTCCGGTTCGTCGCTTCCGGGAGACCGCCGCGTTCCGGCGTCCCGTACCCACCAGTAGGCATCATGATGCTACCCAGCGGTAACTTGGGCAAGCCCCCGCCGGTGAATCCGCTATGAACGTGGTCACGTCCCACAGTCGGGGCGACCACTCCTTGTCAGGATCGATGCCAGCACAAGAGGGTGCGCTCCCGCTAGCCTGTCCGTGTGTACGGATATGACCAGAACACATACCCGGGCGACCCCTACCAGCAGCAGGCGGGACCGCAGCAGGGCATGAACGGCATGCCCGGACCCGACGCCTACGGCGGGCAGTCGCAGCCCCCCCAGCAGTCCCTGTACCCCGAACCCTCGCCGCCCTCACTCGCGGACGCCGTGCGGGCCTTCACCACCGGCTCGATGGCGGTCGAGGACTTCCAGGCGATCTTCATCACCTCGAAGGTGCACTGCCCCCGCGGCGACCGCCCCGGCTTCCTGGCGCTGCACAACACCCCGACGCCGGTGATCCCGATGTTCAGCTCGCTGAAGGAGCTGCGCCGCTACGCGGGCAAGGAGTCCAAGCACTTCACCGTGACCGGCGCCGAGGTCCTGGACCTGCTGCCGACCGGCTACGGCTTCGCGCTGGACATGGAGGGCGAGCACCGGATGGTGTTCGACGCCAAGGCCGTCGAGCAGATGGTCGACTTCACGATGCGCCGGATGTACGGCTGACCCATCCTGGAAGAGGAGCCCCCGCTCCTCCGTCACTACATAGTTCAATTTTCAACTTGCTTGTTGTTGAGAATTGAACTAACCTCGTGCACGTAGGCCAGACACCCCCCGAAGGAGGCCGACATGCCCGCCGTGACCGTCGACAACCCGCTGACCCTCCCGCGCGTCGCCACGCCGGACCCCGCCGTCACGAGCGCACGGCCGGTCCTCACCGTGGCGACCGCCCCCGAGGGCTTCGAAGGCGAGGGCTTCCCCGTCCGCCGCGCCTTCGCCAAGATCAACCAGAAGTACCTCGACCCGTTCATCATGATGGACCAGATGGGCGAGGTGGATTATGCGGCCGGCGAGCCGAAGGGAACCCCCTGGCACCCGCACCGCGGCTTCGAGACCGTCACGTACATCATTGACGGAACGTTCATCCACCGGGACTCGCACGGCGGTGGCGGCACCATCACCGACGGCGACACCCAGTGGATGACCGCCGGCTCCGGCCTGCTGCACATCGAGAGCCCGCCGGAGTCGCTGGTGAAGTCCGGCGGCCTCTTCCACGGTCTCCAGCTCTGGGTCAACCTGCCCGCCTCGGACAAGATGATCACCCCGAAGTACCAGGACATCCGCGGCGGCAGCGTCAAGCTGCTCAGCACCGAGGACGGCGGCGCGCTCCTGCGCGTCATCGCCGGTGAGCTGGACGGCCACCAGGGCCCGGGCACCACCTTCACCCCGATCACCATGATCCACGCCTCGATCAGCCCCGGCGCCCAGATCACCCTGCCCTGGCGCGCCGACTTCAACGCCCTCGCCTACGGCCTCGCCGGCAACGGCTCGGCCGGCACCGAGCACCGCCCCTTCCACCGGGGCCAGGCCGTCGTCTTCGGCGACGGCGACTCCATCACCCTGCGCGCCGACGAGAAGCAGGACTCCCGCGACAACAACTTCGAGGTCGTCCTCCTCGGCGGCCTCCCGATCCGCGAGCCCGTCGCCCACTACGGCCCGTTCGTGATGAACAGCCACCGCGAACTCCAGCAGGCCATGGAGGACTTCCAGGCCGGCCGGCTCGGCACCATCCCCGCCGACGGCCACTGAGGACCCCGGAGCCGGAACGGCGGAACGGCGGAACGGTCGCAGGTGTCGCCTGCGGCCGTTCCGTCGTTCCGTCGTTCCGTCGTTCCGCCGTTCTGTCGTCTCTGCGCCGCCCGAACCCGACCCCGGCCCCGCGCCCGCGGTCCGGGTGCCGGCTCCGCTACAGCAGCGCGTAGAGGGCCGAGGCGTCGTCGTGCGTCTTGCCGCGCGGCCAGCGCTCGCAGCCGGCGTCCGCCCGCTCCACCGCCCGGACCTGGGCGATCAGCTCGCCCGGCCCCGACTCGGCGAGCAGCCGCAGCACGTCGCCCCAACTGCCCAGCCCGAAGCGCTCGGTGTAGCGCGAGGCACCGTCGGTGAGGGCCGCCAGCGCGTGCAGCCGGTCCAGCCGGACGAAGCCGGTCTCGGCGTGCTCGGCCGCCCGGGGGCTCGCGGCGGCGATCCACGGGCCGGCGCCCCGGTTGCGGGCGGCGCGTACGGCCATCGCGTACTCCAGGTGCAGCGCGGCCCGCTCGGCCGAGCCGGGGACGGTCTCCCAGACCTGGTGGCGCAGCTCCTCCCCGCCGGGGAAGCGCTGGTTGTCCCCGATCACCTTCGGCGGACCGTCCTTCAACTCCAGCACCAGCAGGGAGTCGCCGAGCACCAGGTACTCCAGCGCCTCGCCGTGCCGCCGGGCCGCGACGACCATCGCGGCGGGGGTGTTGGGGTGGGCGAGGTCGCAGCGGCCGCCGTGCAGCGCGGCCGTCTCCACGATGGCGTCGGCCAGGCACTCGGCGATCGAACGGTCCGCCCGGTCGGTGAGCCGGGCGAGCAGGTGCACGCCCAGCCGGCGCACGTACCAGGCCGTCCCGTGCCGGCACCCGGACTCCAGACCCGCCGGCGAGCTCGCGCCGTCCAGCAGGACCAGCGCCTCCGGCGAGGCCGCCACGAAGTCCTCGCTCTCGCGGTCGGGCCGCCGTGCTTCCCCTGCGAGCTGTAGCTGCATCCCGACAGTGTGGCCGCCGCGCGTGGCCCGCGCCCAGACCCGTGCGCCGGTGTGGCGCGGGCCGGGGCGCGACGCCCGGTGGCAGCCGGGGTGATTCGGCCATACCATCGGACAGTGACCGGACGATTCGGCCAATCGGAGCGGGCCGGGTTTGGGATCACCTTCGGGTGTCCGGGCCGCCCGCGACTGACGAGGAGCGGAAGATGTTCTGGCAGTTCATCGTGTTGCTGGCCGCCTCGCTCGGCTTCCCAACCGCCGCCCTGCTCTTCCTGATCGGCGGGCCGCGCTTCCCCGACGAGCCGCGCGGCCCCGAGACCCGGGGCACCGGCGCCACCCGGGCCTCCTAGGGTTTCCGGGATCCCCTGCGTCCCGGAAACCCTGGGAGGCCCGGAGGCCCGGAGGCCCGGAGGCCCTGCAGCCCCGCGCCCCGAGCCGCTACGGCTTCCAGGCCGGATCGCGGCCGAGCAGCACCAGGGCGCGGGCGAACCGCCCGTCGCCGCCGCCGGGTTCGAGCCCCGGGCCGAAGGCCCGGCCGGGCGCCCGGTGTTCCTCGGTGTTCGGGACCGCCTCGGTCACCGTCAGCAGCGCGGCGGCCAGCGCGTCGTCGCCGTCCACCGCCGCGACCAGCCCGTCCGCGGTGCCGAGCGCGGCGGCGACGTCCCAGCCGTGCACCAGGGTGTCCAGCAGGTGGAAGCCCACCGCCTGGGTGAACGGGAACGGGCCGCCGTCGCGGATCTCGGGCAGCCAGAGCGGCCGGTCCTCGGCTGCCGCCGCCCGGAAGGCCTCGACGAGGTCGGTGCCGGTGCGGCGGAAGGTGCCCGCCGGGTCCGCGCCGAGCGGGGCGTCCGCGAACAGCGCGAGGTCGGGCCCGGCACCGCGGGCGGCCGCGGCGAAGCCCTGGTGCTGGCCGACGCAGTGCTCCAGCAGCTTGCGCAGCGTCCACCCGGCGCAGGGGGTGGGCAGGTCGAGCTGGTCCGGCCGCAGGCCGTCCACCACCTGGACGGCCAACTCCATGGCCTGTGCGTGCAGTTCGACGATCCTCATACGACAGCGACCTCCCGGCCGGCAGAGATGAATCCGATCACCTGATCAACGACGGTCGGCTCCGCGATGATCCTGCGGTGGCCGAGCCCCTGAGTGACCACCAGGTCCAGCCGCTCCCCGTACGCCCCGCGCAGCCGCTGCGCCTCGCTCGGCGGGACGATGCCGTCGCCCTCGTCGTGCACCACCAGCACCGGCCCGGCGACCGCCTCGACCCGGCGCGCCGCGTCGTAGCGTTCCCAGCCCCCGGCGTCCCCGCCGAACAGCTCCCGCTCGATCCGCTCCCGCAGCGCCCGCTCGACCTCGGCGTTCAGCCCGAGCCCGGCACAGAACGCGGCCGGGAAGAAGCCGACCCGGGACACCCCGGAGACGGCCGCCAGCCGACCGGCCCGCAGGCCGTCGGCCAGCGCCCCGAAGGCCGCGCAGACGCCGAGCGAGTGCGCCACCACCGCCTCGAACGGCCCGTACCGCTCCTGGAGTCGCAGCGCGAGCTCGCGGTACTCCAGCACGCTGGTGGTCCGGCCGCCGGAGTCGCCGTGGCCCGGCGCGTCGAAGGCGACGGCGCTCAGCCCGAGCGCCCGCAACCGGGGCACGTACGGGGCGAACCGGGAGGCCCGGGAGCGCCAGCCGTGCAGCAGCAGGACCGGCCGCTCGCCGCTCCCCCAGCGGTAGCCGACCACCGGTTTGCCGCCCACGGCGAGCCGCTCGGTGACCGCCCGCCCGTGCACCTCCCGCTCCGAGTCGCGCACCCGGCTGCGCCGCACCGGGTGCATGAACAGTTCGAAGGCGGCCCGCCCGGCCAGGCCGGGAGCGATCCGGGCCGTGGGGTTGAGGGTCGTACGGATCAGTGCCTGAACCGGGTCCATCGGATCTCCCTGCTCTCCGCGCTCCTTGTCACGCCTCGCTCGCGGCGAGATATTAGCACGACCGTTCGTGCAGTTTTCAGCGGCTTTCCGAGGCCCCCGAGGTCCACGCACTACCCTGGGCGGCACGCACGACGAGCAGAACAGGGGCGGACGATGGCCGGACCGACCACCGACGGACGGGTCCTGCGCGGCGAGGAGACCCGCCGGGCGGTGCTGCGCCGCGCCGTCTCCATCGCCTCCGTCGAGGGCCTGGACGCGCTCTCCATCGGCCGCCTCGCCACCGACCTCGGGCTCAGCAAGAGCGGCGTCTTCGCCGGCTTCGGCTCCAAGGAGGAACTGCAGCTGGCCACCGTCCGGGCCGCCCGCCGGATCTTCGCCGACGCCGTCGTCGCCCCGGTCGCCGACGTCCCGCCCGGCCTCGCCCGGGCCCGCGCCCTCTGCGAGAGCTGGCTCGCCTACTCCCGCGCCCGGGTCTTCCCCGGCGGCTGCTTCTTCTACGAGGTCACCGCCGAGTTCGACGCCCGCCCCGGCCCCGTCCGGGACGCCCTGGCCGGCTGCGCCCGGGAGTGGTCCGACACCGTCGGCGAGGCCCTCGACGCCGCCCGGACCACCGGTGGCCTGCGCCCCGACACCGACCTCGGGGACCTCGCCTTCGCCCTGATCGCGGTCCTGGAGACGGCCAACTCCCAGGCCGTGCTGCACGACGAGGACGCCCCGTACGAGCGGGCCGGCCGCCTGCTGCTGCGCCTGCTGCGCGCCGGGGCCACCGACCCGGCCGACCCGGCGCTCGCCTAACGCCCCGCCAACACCCCTTCGATGAAGGCCGCCTGGGCCAGCAGCCGCTCGTCGCCGCCCGCCGCGCCGACCACCTGGAGCCCCAGCGGCAGCCCCTCCGCGGTCCGCCCGGCCGGCAGGCTCAGCGCGGGCCGCCCGAGGAAGCTCCACGGCAGGGACATCACCGCGTCCCCGGTGCTGTGCAGGCCCTCCGGCGCCCCGCCGGTCGCCGAGGGCGCCAGCCACAGGTCCACCCCGGCCGCCGCACCCGCCGCGGCCACCCGTTCGACCAGCCGCTCCCGGAACCGCAGGGCGGCCTCCCGGTCCTCGGCCGCGACGGCCCGGCCGGCCCGGATGCCCGCCACCGTCTCCGGCCGGTAGAGCCCGCCGAAGCGGGCGAACCAGTCGGCGTGGCCGCGGGCCAGCTCGAAGCGGTTGACCGTCTGCAGCCGCCGGGTGATCCCGGCGAAGTCGGGGAACAGCTCGACCCGGCGCACCGTGAACCCGGCCCGCGCCAGCCGCGCCAGCTGTTCCTCGAAGGCCCGCAGCGCGGCCGGTTCGGCGTACTCCAGGTACGTGCCGTCCGGCACCCCGAGCACGGGTCCGGGCGCCTCGCCGCGCTCCGGCCGCCAGTCGTCGCAGAGCAGCGGGGCCACCAGGGCGGCGCCCGCCAGGTCGGCGGTGAAGGTCCCCAGGGTGTCGAGACTCGGCGCGTTCGGGATCACCCCCGCGATCGGGATCCGCCCGTACGTCGGCCGGAAGCCCACCACCCCGCAGTACGCGGCCGGGCGGATCACCGAGCCGACCGTCTGGGTGCCGATCGCCAGCGGCACCAGCCCGGCCGCGACCGCCGCCGCCGAACCGCTGCTGGAACCGCCCGGGGTGTGCCCCGGGCGGTGCGGATTGCGGGTCGGACCCGGGGCGCTCGCGGCGAACTCGGCGGTCACCGTCTTGCCCGCGACCAGCGCCCCCGCCGCCCGCAGCCGGTCCACCACCACGGCCTGCGGTCCGGCCAGCACCCCGGGCGGCAGCGCCGAACCGCCGTGCGTGGGCAGCCCGTCCACGCGCACGATGTCCTTGACGCCCACCGCCACCCCGTACAGCGGCGGCCGCCCGTCCGGCTCCGGGTACCGCGCGGCCAGCTCCCGTGCCTGCGCCCGCAGCCGCTCGTGCCGGCCGGGCTCCGGCACGAACGCGTGGATCAGCGGGTCCACCCGCTCGACCAGCGCGCACAACCGGTCGACGTACTCGGAAAGTTCCGGCACACCGGCGCGCAGCCCGGCGGCCTCGTCGGTCAACGGCCGCGGCCGGACGAGGGGTTCCTCCATGCCGAGCACGGTAGCGCCGTCTACGGGTGCTCGGCCGCCAGGTACGGCGCCTCGCGCAGGAAGTACGCCCCACAGGTGTGGCAGCACAGCTCCGGGGTCTTCCCCCAGTCCACCGCCGACCGCACCCGCGCCTGCGGATCGAGCTCGCGGCCGCACATCGCCACGCTCTCCTCACCCCGGACCACGTGCCACAGCCGCACCCCGCCGGCCTCGCCGCCGGCCCCGTACTCGGCTCGCATCTGGTGCATCATGCCCCCCATCGTCCGACCGCCGCGCGCGCCCGGCAACCGGAGAACGGCAGAACGTCCCCTGGTCGAAATCCGGCCACGGCAGCACGGTAGGGTGCGCGGTCGCGACCAGTGCCAACGGCTCGACCATGGCCTCAATTCGCCTGATTTCAGCCAAATTTCATCCAAAAATGGGGGACCTCCACCATGCGCAATTCCCGACTCCTGGCCGCGTCCACGCTGGTGGCACTCTCGCTCGGCGCCACCGCCGGCGCCGCCACCGCCGGTGCCGTGGGCATCACCGCCTCTCCGAGCGCCGGCGCCACGGCCACGCCGTCGGCCTCCACCCCGCCGAGCGCCGGCGCCACCACCCCCGGCAGCCCGGCCCCGACGGCCACCGCCAAGCCGACGAACCTGCCGACCCGGCCGGTGCCGACGCCGACCGTCGACAACCGCTGCCACGGGGGCGTCTACCAGAGCAACCTGCTCAAGGTCACCGGCACCGGCCTGTACGGCACCACCCTGGTCAAGGGCGGCCAGGCCGCCGAGATGACCATGACCTGGGAGAACAAGAGCGGCGTCGACCTCCCCGTCGTCCACAACTCCCTCTACGTGACCGATGAGTTCGGGGACCGTCCGGTCCAGTGGAGCACCGAGTTCTTCGACGTCCAGCTGGACACCGGGTCCGGCTGGAAGCCCGCCAAGCTCGACGACCGGGCCCTCCTGGCGCCCGATTTCAAGCTGGCCAAGGGCGAGAAGATCACCTACAAGGTCCGGATCGCCGCCACCGCCAAGGCCCCGGTCGGTCACTACGGCGCGAACTACGAAGCCGGCTCGGACGCCTTCGACAACGACAAGGTCCCGACTCCGGCCAACAACAAGCCGCAGGCGTGCACCCAGTTCCTCGACGACTACCTGGGCGAGTTCAACGTGGGCGAGACCGGTGCCACGACGGCCACCACCGCCCCGGCCACCAAGGCCCCGGCCGCCACCGCCTCCCCCTCGCCCTCCGGCGGCCCGCACCTGGCCGAGACCGGCTCCAGCTCCAGCACCCTGCCGATCGCCCTCGGCGGCGCGGCCGTCCTGGCCGTCGGCGCCGGCACCCTGGTCGCCCTGCGCCGCCGCAGGTCGGCCACCCGGAGCTGACCCCTCCCCGGTCGACCCCGAGGGGCGCGGGCCCACAGCCCGCGCCCCTCGTCGTTTCCGGCCGCCGGCCGCCGGCCGCCACTTGTCCTACGACGCCGCGCGCAGCAGCGCCCCGTCCTGCCACTTCAGGATCTTGTCGAAGCTGACGATCGCCCCGCGCAGCGGATGGTTGCGCAGCTGGACGTGGTCGGTGAGCGCGTGGATGAGGAAGAGGCCGCGGCCGGATTCGGCGGTGAGGTCGGGAAGGGTGTCCAGGTCGACCGGGCGCAGCGTCGGGGCGCTGGGACGGCAGGGCAGGACGTGGGTGTCGTACGGGTGGCCGTCGCGGCGGGGCCGGTGGGCGG
>NZ_JBHVJT010000070.1:0-49890 GCF_042798815.1 Kitasatospora sp. NPDC057738
CCTCGGCGCTGCCCCCATCCCGCTCCCTGCCCTAGGCGTTCCTCCCTCGACCCCCCCCACCGCACCCGGGGGCGCGGCGCCCGGGGCCACCACGCCGGGCCCCGGCGGCGCCGCCTCCGGGGCCCCGGCCGCGACGGGCGGCGCCTGATGGCCGTGATCGCGGTGGTCGGCGGCCCGGGCGCACCGGGAGCGACCACCACCGCCCTGGCGCTGCTGCTGTCGTGGCCGCTGTCGCCCGGCCGGCGGATCCTGCTGGTCGAGGCCGACCCGGACGGCGGCGCGGTGCTCGCCGGCGCCCTGGAGGGCCGGGTCGAGGCGGTGTACGGGCTGCGCAACCTGGCCGTCGCCGACCGGCGCGGACTGCTCACGCAGACCATCTGGGAGCAGCTGATCGACCTCTCGCCCGAGGGCAACGCCGAACGGCTGCTGCTGCCCGGGCTGACCGACCCCACCCAGGCGCCCGGCCTCGCCTACACCTGGGAACCGCTCGCCGAACTGCTGCACGGCGTGGAACGGCAGGGCTACGACGTCATCGTGGACCTCGGCCGCTCCGGGGCCACCGGCCACAGCGCGGTGCTCGCCCGCCGCGCCGACGCGGTGGTGGCGACGGTGCGCACCACGCTGCGCGGGCTGAGCTCGGTCCGGCCCCGGCTCGCCGCCCTGACCGAGGACCTGGCCACCGCAGGCACCGGCGCGGACGCGCTCGGGCTGCTGCTGGTCGCCGAGGGGCCGTACACGAGGGCGGAGGTGACCCGCGAGCTCGGGCTGCCGGTGCTCGGGGTGCTGCCGCACGCCACCCGGACGGCGAAGGTGCTCTCCGACGGCGGGGACACCGGCGACCGGCGGTTCATCCGCTCGGAGCTGATGCGCACGGCGCGGTCGGCGGCGGACGAGGTGCAGCTGCTGATCCGCCGTCGGCGCCAGCGGCTCGCGCCGGGCGCGGCGCAGGACGCGGCGCCGGCCCGGCTGACGGCGGGCGGCCCGGCGGCGGCCCCGGTCGCGGCGGCGGTGCCGATGCCGCCGGTCCCGACGGCTCCGGTGCCGGCCCCGCCGATACCGACCCCGCCCGTGCCGATGGCGCCGCAGCCGTCGGTGTCCGTGCCCGTTCCCGGGGCCGGGCCCGTGCCGTCGTCCGGGCCCGTGCCGTTGTCCGGGGCGGGGCCGTTGTCCGGGACGGGGCCGGTTCCTCCGCCCGCGTCCGCGCCGGGCCCGTACGGGCAGCCGGCGTACGGGACGGGCGGCCAGTCCGACCACGGGCAGCCGGGGTACGTCCAGCCGGGGTACGCCCAGCCGGGATACGGGACGGGCGGCCACGGCCCGTCGCCGTACCCGCCGGGAGGGTACGGCACGGCGGCCCACGGCCGGTCCGTGCACGGCCGTTCCGGCTACGGGACGGCGGAGGGCGAGCAGCCCTCGTACGCCCCGCCGCAGCCCGTCCCGCCGGTGATCACCACCGGCCCGGTGGCGCCGCTGGCCGGGCTGGCGCCGCAGCCGGCCGCGCCGGCACCTTTCCCGGCGCACGTCCAGTCCGCCCCGTACGGCGAACCGGAAGACCAGTACCCGCTCCAGCAGCCTGCGGTGACGAACCGTCAGGACGACACGGGCGGGCCGTACCCGAACAACCCCGGGGAGGTGCTCCGTGCGCGGTAGCCCCCTGCACCAGCGTCCCGCCTCCGATCCGGCCGCGCTGCCCTGGGCCGCGCCGCCGCCCGGACCGGTCGTCCCGCCGCACGGGTACCGGCCGGGACCGGTCGCGCCCCAGCCCGCCCCGGCGCAGCCCGTCGCGCCCCAGCCCGTTCCGCCCGGCGCGGCCGGGCCCGCCGCCGTGCCCTCCCAGCTGCCCTCGCTGGACCTGCGCGGCTCCGCCACCCGGCCCGCCGTCGACCCGCAGGTCGCCCGGGAGCTCAAGCGCCAGGTCGCGGCCGAACTGCACCAGCAGATCACCCGGTTGACCGCCGCCTCCGGCTCCGATCCGGACCGCGCCACCCGCCGCCAGCGCGGCCGGGCGCTGATCGAGGAGGCCGTCGCCCGGTGGTCCGACGCCTATGCGCAGACCCACGGCATCCCGCCCACCCGCGAGCAGGACCGGGCCCTCGCCGAGGCCGTCTTCGACCTGCTGTTCCGGGCCGGCCGGCTCCAGCCCTACCTGGACGACCCGGAGATCGAGAACATCCTGATCAACGGCTGCGACGACGTCTGGGTCTCCAAGGTGCACCAACCCCTGCGCCAGGTACCGCCGGTGGCCGAGAACGACGCCGAACTCATCGAACTGCTCCAGGACCTGGCCCGCCAGCACGGCGGCGGCGAGCGCAGCCTCTCCACCGCCAGCCCGACCCTCGCGCTGCGCCTGGAGGGCGGCATGCGCCTCCAGGCGCTCACCGAGGTGACGCCCCGCCCGTACATCGCGATCCGGCGCCACCGGGTGGCCTCGGCGACGCTGCCCGAGATGGTCGAACTCGGTACCCTGGACGCCACCCTGGCCGCCTTCCTGGCCTCCGCGATCCGGGCCCGGAAGAACGTGATGATCACCGGTACCCAGGGCGTCGGCAAGACCAGCCTGCTGCGCGCGATGGCCGCCGAGATCCCGCCGGACGAGCGGATCGGCACCCTGGAGTCGGAGTTCGAACTCTGGCTGCACACCCTCGGCCACCTGCGCCAGGTCGTCCCGATGGAGGCCCGCGAGGGCAACGGCGAGCGCGTCGAGGGGCGCCTGGCCGGGGAGTTGACCATCGGCGACCTCATTCCGGCCGCGCTGCGCATGACGCTCTCCCGGATCATCGTCGGGGAGGTCCGCTCCGGCGAGGTCGTCCCGATGCTGCGGGTGATGACCAACGGCGAGGGCGGCTCGATGTGCACCCTGCACGCCCGCGGCCCGCACATGGTCGTCGACCGCATCGCCGAACTCTGCCTGGAGTACGGCTCGCACATGACCGACTCGCTCGCCTACCGGCTCACCGCCAACGCCCTGGACCTCATCGTGCACGTCACCATGGTCGACGAGACCGCCGTCGGCGGCCGCCGGCACCGCTTCGTCTCCCACGTCCTGGAGGTCACCGGCCTCGGGGAGAGCGGCCGGCCCGCACTGAACACCGTCTTCGGCCCCCGGCCGGACCTCGGCGAGCCGCGGGCCGTCCCGCACACCCCGCCGCAGTGCCTGGACGACCTGCGCCGGGCCGGCTTCGACGCCTCGCTGCTCGGCTCCCGGTACGGGAGCTGGGCCACCCCGCTCCAGCTGCGGATCGGCGGTGGCGCGCGGTGATGCTGCTCTTCGCCCTCTGCGGGCTGGCGGTCGCGGGCGGCCTGGTCGCCCTGGTGGCCTGGGCCCGCGGCAGCGAGCCCGGCGCCGAGGACGGGGCCGAGCGGGAGCCCAACCCGCTGGCCGGCCGGATCCACGTGTTCTGGTACGGCGCCCCCGGGACGGCCGCGCACCGGATGGTGCGGCTGCGCCGCGTCCAGCTGCCGCTCGCGCTCGCCGGCGCGCCGCTGGCCTGGCTGTTCACCGGCATCCCGCTGACCGCGCTGCTGGTGCCGCTGGCCGTCTTCGGCCTGCCCTGGCTGTTCGACACCACCCGTCCGGACACCCACCGGATCGAGCGGCTGGAGGCGCTCTCCGAGTGGACCCAGCGGATCGCCGACGTGCTGCTGCTCGGCGTCGGCCTCAACCAGGCCATCGTCACCAGCCGCCGCACCGCCCCGGCCGCCCTGGAGGACGAGATCGGGGAGCTGGCCGCCCGGCTGCAGGCCCGCTGGCGGCCCGAGGAGGCGCTGCGCGCCTTCGCCGACAGCCTCGCCGACGCCACCGCCGACAAGGTGCTCGCCGCGCTCGTGCTGCGGGCCGGGGACAGCGGCCCCGGCCTGGCCCGCACGCTCTCCGACATGGCCGACTCGGTGCGCGAGGAGGTCCGCCAGCGCCGCGCCATCGAGGCGGACCGGGCCAAGCACCGGACCACCATCCGCTGGCTGGTCGGCATCATCGTGCTGGTCGTCACCGTCGGCTCCTTCAACACCGAGTACACCCGGCCGTACGGGACCTTCCTCGGTCAGGTGGTGCTCGCCGTGGTCGCCGCCCTGTTCGTGGCGATCATCGCCTGGATGCGGGCGCTGGCCTCCCACCCGCCGGTGCCCCGGCTGCTGACGCCGGACCGGCGCAGCAGGAGCGGGCGCCGGTCCGCCGCACCGGCGGCCGCGCCGGAGCCGGCCGAGCAGCTCGGGGAGGTCCGGTGATCTCGCCCTGGTCCGTGCTGGCCGGCGCCTTCGCGGCCGGCGGCCTCGCCCTCCTGGTCGCCGAACTGCGGCCGGCGCCACCGGACCTGCGCCAGGCGCTGGACCGGCTGCACGCCACCCCCGCCGACCGCGAGCAGGACCCGGACGAGCGGCCCCGCTGGTACGACCGGATCGGCGAGCGGTCCGTCCACCTGCGCGGGGTCTCCGTACCGCGCCGTGAACTCGCCCTGATCGGCCGCACCCCGGCCCGGTTCATGGTGCACAAGCTGCTGTTCGCCGCGCTCGGCCTGCTGCTGCCCGCCTACCTGGGGGCGATGGCCGTGCTGATGGACACCGGCCTGCCGTTCGCGCTGCCGCTGGTCGCCGGGCCGCTGCTGGCCGGGCTGCTCTGGTTCGTCCCGGACGCCGTGGTGCGCGGCGAGGCCAAGGAGGCGCGCACCGAGTACCTGCACGGCATCGCCGCCTACCTGGAACTCGTCGCGATGGAGCGGGCCGCCGACTGCGGCCCCGCCGAGGCGCTGCGCCGGGCCGCCGCGGTCGGGCAGGGCACGGTGTTCCGGCGGATCCGCGACGCCCTGGAGCGCGCGGCCACCGACCGGCTCCCGCCGTGGGCCGGACTCGACGCGCTGGCCGAGGAACTGGGGCTCAGCCCGCTCCAGGACGTGGCCGACATCATGCGGCTGTCCGGCACCGACGGCGCCGCCGTCTACGACACCCTGCGGGCCCGCGCCAAGGGCCTGCGCGGGGAACTGCTCGCCGAGGACCTCGCCCGGGCGAACGCCGACAGCGAACGGATGGTCGCGCCCGGGGCCGCGCTGACCCTGCTGATGACCGTCCTGATCGTCTTCCCCGCCCTGCACCAGATGCTCAACTGACCGTGCTCCACGGCCGGGTAACGTCCCCGACCGGACCTCGCAAGCCCGACCCGCCAGTTCAGAGCAGCCGGCACCACCACACCACACCGCCACATCCCCGGGAGAACCCGATGACCGCACGACTCGCCCACCTGGCAGACCGGGTGCTGCGACCCGCCCTGCTACCGGTCCAGTTCGCACTGATGCTGTTCACCCTGCGGCTCGGCCGGCTGCGGGCCGCCCGGGCGCGCGGCGACCGCGGTGCGATCAGCATCGAACTCGCCCTCGCCATCATCGCGTTGGTCTTCGTCGCCGGTGCCGTGGCGACGGCGCTCTACCTGCTGAAGGACAAGGTCGTCAAGAAGGTCGAGCAGGACCCGAACATGCCGGGCGGCGCGGGCGCGGGCGGCGCCACCCAGTGATGCGTCCTGCTCTCCGCCGCAGGGGCGACCGGGGGTCGATGAGCGTGAGCCTCGCCATCGTCTTCCCGGTCGTCCTGCTGCTCCTGCTGCTCGTCGTCCAGGCCGCGCTGCTCTGGTACGACCGGCAGGTCGCGCTCACCGCGGCCCGCGAGGGTGTGGACGCCGGACGGGTGCAGAGCAGCGCGACGGACGGCGAGAAGAACGAGGCGGCCCAGCGGCAGGCCCGCGACTTCCTCGACCGGCAGGGCGTGCGCGGGTACGTGGTGCGGACCGACGGCAGCACGGCCCAGACCGTCCGGGTCACCGTGGAGCTGACCCCGCCGCTGCTGATACCCGGGCTCAGGGCGCCCACCGTCACCCAGTTCGCCGAGGCGCCGCGCGAGCGCTTCGTGGCGCCGGCGGTGAAGCCGTGAGGAGTGAACCGCGGGCACCCGGTGGGTGGCGGCGGCCGTCGCGGCCGCCGCGGCGGCGGTTCTGGTCGCGGCCGCGCAGGCGGGACCGCGGCGGGATCGCGATCGAGGCGGCGATCGTCGTGCCGGGGGTCGTCGGGCTGGTCCTGGTGGCCATCGCCGCCGGTCGGGTGCAGACCACGGCCGGCACCGTGGAGGCCGCCGCCCGGGCCGGGGCCCGGACCGCGTCCCTGCAGCGCAGCGTGGACGGGATGGACCAGCCGGCCAGGGAGTCCGCCCTCGCGACCCTGCGCCAGCAGGGCGTGTCCTGCCGCAACGGGGACGTGCGGGTCGGCAAGGGGGAGTTGAACCTGCCGGGCGGACCGGCCACGACCGTCACCGTCACGGTGATCTGCGACGTGGAACTGGCCGACCTGCTCGGCGGACCGTCCGGGGTACCCGTGACGAAGCACCTCGTCGGCGAGTTCACCTCGGTGGTGGACCGTTACCGGGGCACATGACGGCGCGCGGCGCCGTCGCCGGGAAGACGGGGGATTGGAGACGGCCCGTGCGGGGGAGACGCAAGCGGAGAGCGCCCGGGGGATGACACAGCGGTACCGAGTGGCGCCCGGTGGGGGCCGGTGGGGAGAACAGCGTGCGAAGTGGGGGGAGGGGACGGGAGTGGTGAGCCGTCTGCGGCGACGGCTGTCGGCGCGCCGGTCCGACCGGGGCGCGGTGGCCCTCTTCGTGGCGATCTGCGCGGCCTACGTCGTGCTCGTCATCGCCCTGGTGATCGACGCCGGCGGCCGGCTGCGGGTCGCCGAGCGGACCGACGCCTACGCCCTGGAGGCCGCGCGGGTCGGCGGCCAGCAGCTCGACCGGGCGGCCGTCCTGCAGGGCAAGGGCTTCAAGGTCCAGGAGAATTACGTCCGGGACGCCGCCGACGCCTATCTGCGCCTGTACGGCCTGCACGCGGGCGACATCGAGTTCTCCGGTGACGGCAAGGTCGTCACCGTCACCGTGCAGGCCGACTACCGCCCGGTCCTGCTGGGCGCCCTCGGGCAACGGAAGGTAACGGGCAAGGGCAGTGCGACCCTCGTCCACGGAGTCGAGAAAGCGGAGACCGACTGATGGCCGCGCCACGTGCCAAGGACCAGGCCCGTACCGCCCAGGCCCGCAACGGCCGGGCCGGGACGTCCCATCGCGCCGGCGGCGCCCGAAGTCCCGCCGCCCCGGCGCCCCGACCACCCCGCGGGCGCGGCCGTGCCGTGATCACCGCGCTCGGCGCGCTGGTCACCCTGCTCGCCCTGCTGTTGGGCGTCCCCGCACTGCTGCTGTACGGCACCCAGGCGGTCGCCGGGATGGGCGAGGTCGCCTCCGGCGGGGTGGGCGAGGCGCTCACCAGCCCGGACGACGGAAGCCTGTTCCTGTGGGCGCTGGTGGTGGTCGGCTGGCTCGCCTGGGCCTGCTTCGCGCTCTCCGTCCTGCTGGAGATCCCCGCCCAGTTGCGCGGCCGGATCGCCCGCCGCATCCCGGCCTTCGGCTGGAGCCAGCGGATCGCGGCCGGACTGGTCGGTTCGGTGCTCGCCCTGCTGCCGGTGGCCGGCTCGGCCTTCGCGGCCGTCCCCGACGCCGCCCACGGCCCGGTCGTCCAGGCGCAGTTGACGCCGGGCGTGCAGCGCGCCGCACTGCCCGCCGCGCAGGCCGCACCGGCCCCGACCCCGGCCGCCGAACAGCAGAGCACCTACACGGTGCGCGACGCCCGCCCGGCCGACAGCCTGTGGTCCATCGCCGAGCGCCAACTGGGCTCGGGCGAGCGGTGGATGGAGATCGCCAAGCTCAACGAGGGCCGGGCGATGGGCGATTCGGGCGTCCGCTTCGACGCCGAACGGCCGATCCAGCCCGGCTGGGAACTGCTGATGCCGGCGGACGCCAAGCCGGACGAGGCGAGGACACCGGCTCCGGCCCCCGCGCCGGCTCCCGCCGACCAGGCCCCGGCGCAGGGTGCCCCACAGAACGTCCCGCAGTCCGGGACGGAGTCCGGGGGGCCCGGTGGCGCCGGTGGTGCGGGCGGATCCGGTGGGCAGCGGACCGTCACCGTCCAGGCCGGGGACAGCCTGTCGGCCATCGCCCAGCGGGAGCTGGGGGACGGGGAGCAGTGGCCGAAGCTGTTCGAGGCGAACAAGGGGGCGCAGGCCCCGGACGGGGAGCAGCTGACGAACCCGGACGTGGTCGTGCCGGGGATGGTGCTCACGGTGCCGGGGGCCGGCGGTGCCGCGCCGGCGCCGGCGCCGGCGCCGGCGCCCGCGCCGGCTCCTGCCGACCAGGCCCCGGCACCCGCTCCGGCGCAGGGCGCTCCCTCGCAGGGCGCACCCTCGCAGGGCACGCCGCAGTCGGCCCCCGCGCCCGCGCCCACGCACGCACCGGCCCACGCGCCCGCCCCCGCCGCGCACGCCGACCCGGCCCCCAGCGACGACTACACCGTCGCGCTCTCGGCCTCCACCGTCGGCGTCCTGCTCGCCGCCATCATGGTCGGCGCCGTCGCCCACAAGCGCGGCGGCCAGCAGCGCGCCCGCCGCCCCCGGCACCGCATCGCGATGCCCGACGCCGAGGCCGCCGCCTTCGAGAACGAGCTGATGGCCCGGCAGGACCAGGCCGGACTGGAACTGCTGGACCGCGCCCTGCGCACCATGGCCCGCAACACCGTGCGCGGCGGCAAGCGGCTGCCCGCCATCGTCGCCGCCCGGATCACCCAGGGCCAGACCATCGAGCTGCACCTGTCCGGCCCGGCCACCCCGATCGCGCCCTTCCGCGCCGCGCACGCCGCCAACGTGTGGTGGTGCAGCGCCGACTCGGGCGACCTGCTCAGCCCCGGCCAGGCCCGGCGGACCGCCGCGCCGTACCCCGCGCTGGTCACCCTCGGCACCTCGCCGGACGGCTCGGTGGTCCTCGCCGACCTGGAGGCCGTCCGGCTGCTCCACCTGTCCGGCCACCCGGACGACGCCCGGGACGTGCTGCGCACCCTCGCCGTCGAACTGGCCCACAGCCCGCTGGCCGACCGGCTCCACCTGCACCTGGTGGACCTCGCCGAGGAACTGCCGATCAGCGGACCGGCCGCCGAACGGGTGCACCGCCACCCCACCCTGGAGGCCGCGCTCGCCGCCCTCGGCCCGCGCACCGCCAAGGCCCGCGCCACCCTGGTCGCCGCCGAGGCCACCAGCCCGCGCGAGGCCCGCAGCCGGGGCCAGGCCGACGAGTCCTGGACGCCCGAGATCGTGCTCTGCGCCCACCAGCCCGGCGGGGACGTCCCGGCCGAGCTCGGACGCCTGCTCGACGCCCGCCCGCGCACCTGCGTCGCCGTCATCACCCGCGCCCCCGAGCGCGGCACCGGCCCGGTCGCCCGCTGGACCCTGCCGACCTCCGGGCAGGCCGCGATCCCGGGCCTGCACCTCACGGTCGAGCTCCAGCGGCTCAGCGGCCACCAGTACGACCAGGTCGCCGAGCTGCTCCGGGCCGCCGACGACACCACCCAGCACCCGGCCCCGGCCTGGACCCTGGACGGGCCGGAGGACGACCCCGACACCGCCGAACTGCCGGCCGCCGTACCGGTGCTGGCCGCCGTCGGGGCCTCGGCCGGTGGTGCCTCGGCCGGCGGGGCTTCGGTCGGTGGGTTGTCGGTCGGCGGGGCCTCGGCCGGTGGTGCCTCGGCCGTCGGGGCGGAGGAGGGCGCGGACGCGGCCGCCGGTCCGCGGCTGCTCGCCCGGGTCATCGGCACCGGGGCCAGCCCGTTCGCGGGCACCGATCCGGTGACGCCCGCTCCGGGGCCCGCCGCCCTGCCGCCCGCGGCTTCGGCCGCGGTCCCGGCTCCGGCCCCAGCGCCGGTTCCGGCCGGTCCGGCGCGGTTCGTCGTCAACGGGCAGGGGAGGCAGGCGGCCACCGACGAGACCACCCGGGACCTGCGGCGCCCGGGCCTGCCGGAGGGCGAGGGGGCGGACGAGTCGGGGGACACCTCCTCGGAGTCCACGGCGACGGTCGTGCTCGCCGTCCAGCCGGTCGTCCCGAAGCCCGTCGTCCCGCAGTCCGTCGTTCCGCAGTCCGTGGTGTCGCCTCCCGTGGTGGCGGAGCCGGGGACGCCGGAGCCGACCGCGCCGGAGCGGGCCGAGGAGTCGGCGCCGTCGGCCGCGTCCGCCGCGGTGCCCGCCGTCGCCGCCGGGACCGGTCCGGCCGGGACCGCCGGGACGGTCGGGACCACCGAGACGGTCGGGACCGCGGACCCCGCCGGTACGGGGGAGTTCGAGCCCGCCGTCGAACCGGGCCCCGCCGCCGTCGCCCCGGTCGCCCGGACCACCCCCGGGCGCAGCGACAGCGACGACCTGCTCGCCATCCTCCGCTCCCCGGAGGCGCACGCCGCCCGCAACGCCCCCCGGATCCGGCTGCTCGGCCCGGTGGACGTCGCGGGGGTCCTCGGCACCGCCGTCCCCGGTGCGCTGCCCCGGCTCACCGAGCTGGCCGTCTACCTGGCGCTGCGTCCGGGGTCGGACCGCCACGCGCTCGACCACGATCTGCACCCCGGCGCGGCGCACCTCGACCCGCACCCCACCGCGGCCGACGCCAAGAGTCCGGTGGTGGCCAAACTCGGCGACCTGGCAGCCTGGTTCGGCACCTCCCCGGAGGGCCGCGCCTTCCTGCCCACCGAGGGCACCGAGGGGTACTCCTTCGCCCCGGCGGTCACCTGCGACTGGGACGAGTTCCGCGGCCTCTACCGGCGCGGCATGCGCAGCACCAGTGCCACCGCCGACGCGGCCCTCGCCCACGCCCTGGCCCTGGTCCGCGGGGCGCCGTTCGCCGAGGCCCCGCCGGCCTCGTACGGCTGGGCCGAGGCCGAGCGGCAGGACATGATCGCGGCGATCGTCGACACGGCCCACGAACTGGCCGCCCGGCGTCTGCAGTACGGCGACCACCGCAGCGCCGAGGCCGCCGTCTTCCGCGGCCTCGCCGTCGCCCCGGACGTCGAACTGCTGCACCGGGACCTCTTCTACGCCTACGCCTCGGCCGGCGCCCGCGACCAACTCCTGCGCGCCGTAAACCGGTTGGACGCGCTCAGCCGCCGGACCGGCCGGGACCTGGACGCCGACACCGTCGCCCTGCTGCGGGATCTGCTCGCGGGTTCCTGAGGTGGATCGCCGACTGCCCGGCCACTCCCACGGGGGTGGCCGGGCAGTCGTGTTGACGGGCCGACGGCGGATGTGGCGGTCGTGTGGACATTCGGTACGGATGCGGCCGGCGGATCGATCGGTGGGCCGACCGGTGGGCCGATCGGTGGATCGGCGGCCCGGAGGACCGGGGGATCGGCGGGCCGGTGGCCGGTCAGACCGCCCGCAGCCAGGCGTCCAGGGCGGTGAAGTCCGCCTCGGTGAGTCCGCGTCGGGGATCCACCCGGTGGAGCAGGGCGCGGGCGGGGGAGTGGGCGGCGACCCAGCGGCGGTCGGGCTCGGTGATCTCGTCGTCCACCCAGGCGAACGGCCGCCCGTCCGCCCATGCGACCAGCGCACGGGTCTTCCAGTGCAGGCCGTCGGGCCCGTCCGGCCAGTTCGTGATGTCCGGCCGGTCCGTCGTCGCAGGGGCGTCCAAGGTGTCCGGGGCGTCCGGGGCGTCCATGGCACCCGTGTCGTCCACCGGCCAGTCCACGACGGGGAGTCGGGGCAGGCCGAGCCAGGGCGCGAGGCACTCGTTGGCGTCCTCCAGCCAGGTGGTGGCCCACACCGGTTCGCCCGGCAGGCTCAGCAGCCGCGGCCCCAACTCCGGGTTCACGCGGGCGATCAGCGGATTCCCGCCCATCGCCGTGCCGGGCGGTACGTACGGGCTGCGGTAGGTGGGGTAGCCACCGGGGGGAGGGTCGCCGAAGGGGATCAGCGGGCCGTCCACGTCGAGGAAGAGCAAGGGGCGATCGGCATCGACCATGACGGCACCTTAGCGGGGCGGCGCGGGTGGTGTGGTGCGCCGATCGGCCACCCGGCCTGGAACGGGTGAGCCGGGATCTCGTAGGGTGGCGCGCACGGAGTGTGGTGGCAGGCACCATGCAGGCGAGGGCATCAGACGCCGCGGGAGCGGCGGGGCGGGGCGGTGACCAGGAGATGGCGGAGACGACAGCGGTTTCCGGAGGTCCCGACCCGGCCGGCGGCTCGGGGCCCTGGGACGCCGTACCGCCGCCCCCGCGCCTCCCGGCCGAGGAGCACCCGCCCGGCCCCGCAGCGCTGTACGAGCCGCCGCCGCCCCCGGCCGCCCCTGCCCCCGTTCCGGTCGCCGCTTCCGTACCGGGTGTTCCCCCGGGGGCCGTGCCTGCTTCCGGGGCGGGCACGCAGGGGGGCGTGCAGGGGGGCGTGCAGCCGGTCGGACAGGCGCCCATGCCGCCGCCCGCGCCCCCGGCCGCACCACCCGTTCCGCCCACCGGGTGGACCCTCACCGGCCTGCCCACCGCCGGGTTCGCCTCCTCGGCGACCCCGCCGCCGTTCCCGGTCCAGAGCGCGACGCCGGCCACCGTCGGTGGTGCGGGCGGGCTCGGCGCGGGCGGCATCGGTGCGGGTGGCCTCGGTGCCGCGCCGCGCGGGCGGATCCTGGTGATCGAGGGCGGGTACGGCAACTCCGGCCGCCGCACCTGGGGCCGTGGCGGACCGGCCCAGGCGCCGGTGCTCTCGGCGATGCTCGCCGCCGTCTCGCCGCAGGTGCTGCTCGCGGCGGACGCGGTGGACGCCGTCCACCTCCCCGGCGCCGGTGACCCGCACACCGTCCTCGCCCACCTGCGCGCCGCCTCCCGCCACCCGGGACCGCTGCTGGTCCACCTGGGCGGCCACATCGTCGCCGACAAGCGCGGCGGGCAGCTCCAGCTGACCCTGCGCGACGCCAAGCAGGACGGCCTCCCCTGGCAGTCCGTCGCCGCCGAGCTGAGCCACCGTCCGGCGGAGTGGCAGACCCTCGTCATCGCGGACCTGAGTGCCGACCAGAACGCCTGGCCGTACCTCCAGGGCACCGTCTCGCCGCTCAGCGAGGGCATCCCGCTGTGGGCGGTGGTCAGCCCGGACCCGGAGCAGATCGGCACCTTCACCCGCGCGCTGATCGAGGCGCTGCACGGCGGACGGCCCGGCGCGGGCGAGGTGCTCGCGCCCGAGCAGCTGCGGCAGCAGGTGTACTCGGTGCTGCGGCCGGACGTGATCGTCCTGGCCACCCACGCCCCGGACCGGCCGTTCTTCCGCAACACCGCCCGTCGCGGCGAGGGCCTGCCGGCCGACGTGCCGCCGGTGCCGGCCGCCGGCGTGGCGCTCTCCGACCTGCCGCCGCCCCTGGCGCCGCCGCTGCCGCGTCCGACGGAACCGCGGGACGCCGTCCCGGGGTGGCCGTCGCCGGTACCGGCCGCGCTGTCCGAGCCGTCGACCGCGGCCGTCGGCTCCCCGGCGACCGCGGGTGGTCCGGTCAGCCTGGTCAAGCCGGGCGTCCCGCCCACTCCGCCGCGGCCGGCCCGCCCGGTGAGCCTGCTGAAGGCGGGCGGAACGGCCGAGGCGCCGGGCGTGACCCTGCGCAAGCCCGCCCCGGCCGACGCCGTGCCCGAGGACGGCACGCCCCCGGCGGGCGTCACGCTCCTCAAGCCCCGGCCGGAGCCCGCGGACGTCGCGGTCGCCGAGCCCGAACTCCCGCAGGAGGAAGCCGTGGTGGCCTCCGAGGTCGCGACGGAGGCGGTCGAGGGGACGGCTGCGGAGACGACGGGGGAGACGACGGGGGAGACGACGGCGGAGACGGCCGGAGCGGCCGGCGGGGACGCGACCGGGGAGGCCGTCGCGGAGGAGTCCGAGGCTGCGGAGGGGCCCGGGGCCGAAGAGGCCCCCGCGGTCACGGAGCAGCCCGGGGACGCCGTCCCGGAGGCTCCCGCGGGGGCGGAGGAGGCGCCCGCCGAGGAGGCTCCAGCCGACGCCGTTCCGGCCGACGAGGCGCCGACGGCGGAGGAGCCTGCTGACGCCGTTCCGGCCGACGAGCGGCCCGCTGACGAGGCACCGGTCGACGCCGTGCCGCAGGGCGATGGACCGGCCGACGACGGCCCGGCAGATGAGGGACCGGGCGTCGATGGACCGGGCGTCGAGGGGCCGGCCGGCGAAGCTCCCGCCGACGCGCCGCCCGCCCGGGCCGACGCCCCGACCGACAGTCCGACCGACAGCCCGGCCGGCACCGCTGCCGAAGCGTCGGCCGACGAGGCCGCTGCGGCCAGGCCGCCCCGGGCGGACTACCGCGAGGTCATCGGACGGATCGTCCGCAGCGCCGACGCCGGGGACCACGCCGCCGCCACCGACCTGGCCTTCGCCCTCGAACTGGAGGCGATCGCCGAGCACGGTGCCGTCTCCGAGCCGGTGCTGCAGGTCCGGCAGGTCCGGGCGCACGTCTGCCGGCTCGCGGGCCGGTCGGCCGAGGCCGCGGAGATCTACCGCGAGGTGGCCCTGACGCTGCTCCGTTCCCAGGGGCCGGACCATCCGGAGACCCAGCGGGCGGCCACCAACGCCGAGGCCTGCTGGCGTGCGATCACGGACCGCGCGGAGGCCATCCGGATCGCCCCGGAGATCATCGAACTGCGTGCCCACCTCCCGGGCCCCGACGGCCGCAAGCTCCGTGCCGCCGAGCGCTACCTCGCCCAGCTGGCCGCTGCCGCCACTGGCTGACAGTCGGCGTCCGCCGTTCCCCGCCGAAGGCCCACCGGCGGGGAACGGCGGACGGCGGACGGACGACAGCAGACGGAAAACAGCGAACAGCTGACAGATTTCGAAATCTGTCAGCTGTTCGCTGTCATCTGTTACCAGTCATCTGTTACCGGTCACCTGCCACTCGCGACCCGGCGACCGGTCGGCTCATCGGCCGGCGATCGCGTGCACGAACTTCGCGCCGTCGATGGTGCCCAGGCCGCTGGCGAGGTCGTAGCCCTCGGCGGCGTTGTAACCGGTGACGCCGTTCCAGCCGTTGTCGCCCTGCTTGACGTCCACGATGCCGCTCCACTTGCTCGGCAGCAGGTTCATGCCGTACAGGCGCCAGTTGAGCTGGCCGAGGCGGTGGCCGGCGAGCTGGTCGGCGAGCGCGACGACGCCCGAGAACAGCGGGGTGGCCTCGCTGGTGCCGCCGGTGAGGTGCCAGCCGACCGAGGTCGGGTCGTAGGACTCGTAGGTCCAGGCGGCGCCGTCCACGGCCGCGCTCATGCTGATGTCCGGGGTGCCGCGGTGGTTGCCGGTGACGTTGGCGACGCCGGCCTGGTACCACGGGCGCTCGAAGATGCCCGAGACGCCACCGCCGCCGGCGCCGGACTTGTCGTGCCACACCTTGTCGGGCGCGGTGCGGTTGCCGGAGTCGTCCAGGGTGAGCTGGGTGCCGCCGATGGAGGTGACCAGCGGGTCCGAGGACGGCCAGGAGTTGACCTTGTACGGGTACAGGTCGCTGCCGTTCTCCTGGGCGTCGGTGGCGCCGTTGTCGCCGGAGGCGGCGAGCACGGTCACGTTGTGGTCGGCGGCGGCCTGGAAGGCGTACCGCAGATCGGTGAGCGACTTGAAGTCGCCCTTGTCGTAGCCCGGGAAGGTGTTCTCGGTGGCGCCGAAGCTCTGCGAGATGACGTCGGCGCGGCCGGCCTTGATGAGGGCCTTCTCGGCGTCCATCATCTCGGGCAGGCCGGTGGTGCCCTCGGTCTCGGCGACGCCGGTCTCGACCAGGATGATGTGGGCGTCGGGGGCGATCGCGTGGGCGTACTCGACGTCCAGGGTGGTCTCGCCGGCCCAGCCGGTGTGGTCGGGGTTCTTCGGGTCCCAGGTGGGGACGTTGCCCCACTTGACCACCTCGACGTTGGTGTCCGGGATGCCCCACTGCTTGTCGAAGACCTCCAGGTCGTGCTGGATGGTCGGCGAGCCGAAGGAGTCGACGATGACGATCGTGCGGCCCTTGCCGGTGATGCCCTCCTGGTACAGCGGGTTCAGGTTGTAGGCGGCCCGGTACTGGAGCGGCGAGTAGCAGTGGATGCCGACCTGGCTGACGCACTGGGTGGTGCTCAGCGGGGCGGGGCGGCCCTGGGCGCTGTGCTGCCCGAAGGAGGCGGGGCGGACGTGGACGCCCGTGAGGTCGTGGGCGGGGGAGGCGATCGCGGTACCGGCGGCCGGTACGGCGACGGTGCCGGCCGTGAGGGCGGTGGCCCCCACGGCGAGAAGGGCCAGGGCGCGGCGGAGGGTGGCGGGGCTGCCCATGGGGCTCCTTGGGGCGCAGGGCCTGACCTGGTTCGGTCGGGTCGGTCCGGCCATCCCATCGAGAGCCGCATGATCATGCCATAGTCAATTGGTGGGGTCGTATGATCAAGGGCATGGTCATGCTCGGCCACGCGAAAAGGTAAAGGCCGTCCCAGGGGAAAGTAACTCCCCACCTGGGACGACCCGATGACGACGCGTCAGGAGGGCGGCTAGCGCGCCCCGCCGTTGACGTACAGCGTCTGCCCGCTGACGTAGGAGGCCTCCTCGCTGGCCAGGAAGGCGACGACCGAGGCGATCTCCTCCGGCTGCCCGACCCGGCGCAGCGGCGTCCGGGCGGCGACCTCGCCCTGGTGGTCCTCGGCGCTGCTGCCGACCCGTTCGGCGGTGGCCGCGGTCATCGCGGTGGCGATGTACCCGGGCGCGACGGCGTTGACGTTGATGTTGAACGGGCCCAGCTCGATCGCCAGGGTCGCGGTGAGGCCCTGGATGCCGGCCTTGGCGGCCGCGTAGTTGGCCTGGCCCCGGTTGCCGAGGGCGGAGCGCGAGCTGAGCGAGACGATCTTCCCGTACTTCTGCGCCACCATGTACTTCTGTGCCACGTGGCTGCAGTTGTACGCGCTGGTCAGGTTGACCGTCAGCACCGCGTCCCAGTCGGCCTTGGGCATCCGGAAGAACAGGTTGTCCCGGGTGATCCCGGCGTTGTTGACCAGGATGTGCAGCCCGCCGAGGTCCGCCGCGACCTGGGCGAACACCGCCTCCACGGCGTCGTAGTCGGCCACGTCGCAGCCGTACGCCCGTGCGGTGCCGCCCTTGGCGGTGATCTCGGCGACCGTCCCGGCCGCCCGCTCGGCGGTGAGGTCGACGACGGCGACCGCCGCGCCCTCCTCCGCCAGCCGGCGGGCGGTGGCCGCCCCGATGCCCTGCGCCGCGCCGGTCACCACGGCGACCTTGTCCGCGAACCGCGTCATGTGAACTCCTCGGTGGTTGGGATCGACAGTCGACAAGTTGACGGTCGACGAGTTGACGGTCGACGAGCGGTGGACCACGGATGGTCAGACGTTCTCGACCAGCACGGCCGTTCCCTGCCCCACGCCCACGCACATGGTGGCCAGGCCGCGCCGGGCACCGGTACGGCGCATCCGGTGCAGCAGGGTGGTGAGGATGCGGGCGCCGGAGCCGCCCAGCGGGTGGCCGAGCGCGATCGCCCCGCCACTGGGGTTGACTACCTCCTCGGCCTGCTCCGGTCCGAAACCGATGCCGTCGGCGGAGGCCAGCGCCTGGGCGGCGAAGGCCTCGTTCAGTTCGGCGGTGTCCAGATCGGCGAGCGACCAGCCGGCCCGCGCGAGCACCTTCGCCGTGGCCGGCACCGGACCGATGCCCATGACGTCCGGGTGCACCCCGGCCGAGGCGCCGGCCACGTACCGGCCGAGCGGCTGGAGCCCGAGGTCGCGCAGCGCCTCCTCGCCGACCAGGACGAGCCCGGCCGCGCCGTCGTTCATCGGCGAGGCGTTCCCGGCGGTGACCGTGCCCCCGGCGCGGAACACCGGCTTGAGGCCGGCGAGCTTCGCCAGGCTGGTGTCCTCGCGGATGCCCTCGTCCCGGCTCACCGTCACCCCGTCCGGCCGCTCGACCGGGACCAGTTCGGCGTCGAAGTGCCCGTCCTTGCGGGCGGCGCCGGCCCGCTGGTGGCTGCGCAGCGCGAAGGCGTCCTGGCGCTCCCGGCCGATGCCGTACCGGGCGGCCACCTCCTCGGCGGTCTCGCCCATGCCGAGCACGCCGTGCAGTTCGGCCATCCGCGGGTTGGTGAGCCGCCAGCCGAGCCGGGTGTCGAAGGTCTCCATCCGGTGCGGCAGCGCCTCGTCCGGGCGGGGCAGGACGAAGGGGGCGCGGGTCATCGACTCGCAGCCGCCGGCCAGCACCACGTCCGCCTCGCCGGAGCCGATGGCCCGGGCGGCGAGGGTGACGGCCTCCAGGCCGGAGGCGCAGAGCCGGTTGACGGTGGCTCCGGGGACGGTCTCCGGCAGGCCGGCCAGCAGGACGGCCATCCGGGCGGCGTTGCGGTTGTCCTCGCCGGCCTGGTTGGCGGCGCCCCAGTAGACGTCGTCGATCCGGGCGGGGTCGAGCGCGGGGACGTCGGCGAGCACGGCGCGCAGCACGGTGGCCGAGAGGTCGTCCGGGCGGACCGTGGCGAGCGCGCCGCGCAGCCGGCCGATGGGTGTGCGGCGGGCGGCGGCGAAGTAGACGGGACGCACGTCGTCGGGCTCCTTGTCGGGTGGCGGGGCGGGGGTGTCCGTGGCGGGTTCAGAAGGCGTTGACGCCGGTCAGGGCGCGTCCGATGAGCAACTGGTGGATCTGGCTGGTGCCCTCGTAGAGCGTCATCACCCGCGCGTCGCGCAGGTACTTGCCGACCGGGTACTCGTCGATGAAGCCGTAGCCGCCGAAGACCTGGAGCGCGTTGTTGGCGGCCCGCACGGCTGCCTCACTGGCGTACAGCTTGGCGACGGAGGACTCGGTGGCGAACGGCAGGCCGCGCTCGATGTGGTCGGCGACCTTCCAGGTGAGCAGCCGGGCCGCCTCGACGTCCACGGCGATGCCGGCCAGCAGTTCCTGGACGAGCTGGTGCGCGGCGATCGGCTTGCCGAACTGCTCGCGCTCGCCCGCGTAGCGGACGGCGGCCTCCAGGCAGGCCCGGGCGATGCCGACGCAGCCGGCCGCCACCGACATCCGGCCCTTGGCCAGGGCGGCCATCGCCACCGTGAAGCCCTTGCCGACCTCGCCGAGCCGGGCGGTGTCCGGCACCCGGACGTCCTCGAAGGAGAGCCCGGCGGTGGCCTGGCCGCGCAGGCCGAGCTTGCCGTGGATCTCGGTGCGGGTGAAGCCGGGCAGGTCGGTGGGGACCAGGAAGGCGGTGATGCCCCGGTGGCCGCGCTCCTGCGGTCCGTCGCCGCCGGTGCGGGCGAAGACCAGCGCGACGTCGGCCCAGGTGCCGTTGGTGATGAAGGTCTTGGCGCCGCTGATCAGCCAGTGGTCGCCGTCCCGGACGGCCCGGGTGGTGAGGTTGGCGGCGTCCGATCCGGTGCCCGGCTCGGTGAGCGCGAAGCAGGCGAGGGACTCGCCGGAGGTGAGCCGGGGCAGCCAGTGCCGCTTCTGCTCCTCGGTGCCGAAGGTGTTGACGGACTTGCCGACCAGGCCGAGCGAGACCGAGACGATCCCGCGCACGGCCGAGTCGCCGCGCCCGAGCTCCTCCAGTACGAGGCAGTACGCGAGGTGGTCGCCGCCGCTGCCGCCGTACTCCTCCGGGATGGTCAGTCCGAGGAAGCCGACCTTCGCCAGCTTGCCGACGATCGCCCGGTCGACGGACTCGGCGCGGTCCCACTCGGCGGCGTACGGGACGATCTCGCGGTCGGTGAAGGAGGCGGCGAGGTCACGGACGGCGCTCTGCTCCTCGGACAGCTCCAGGTTCACGGCGGCTCCCGAATCCGGTGTCCTGGGCCCGGTACGGGGTCCGGGCCGATTAAACTAGCGCTGCAAGTTTTATGAGGGCGACTGTAGCCCCGCCCGGCCCGCGCTGGGAAGGGGCGCCTGCCAGAATCGGTCCCCGACACACCCGACCGGAGGAACCGGAGGAACCCGCCGCGATGGCCCGTCCACGCACCCCGCTGCTCAGCCGCGAGCGCATCGTCGCCGCCGCACTGCGGCTGATCGACGACGAGGGGCTGGACGCCCTCTCCACCCGCCGACTCGCCACCGAGCTGTCCGTCAGCGGGCCCTCGCTCTACAACCACTTCGCCACCAAGGACGACCTGCTGGACGCGGTGGTGGACAGCGTCATCGGCGAGGTCGACCTGTCGATGTTCGGGACCGCCGCCGGGGCCGCGGGGGACGCGGGAGCCGCGGGAGCCCTGGGGGCCGCGGGAGTTGCTGGGAGAACCGGGAGCGCCTGGCCGCAGGCGCTGCGCGACTGGGCGCGCTCCTACCGCGCCGCGCTGGCCGCCCACCCCAACATCGTCCCGGTCCTGGCCCAGGGCCCCGGGCGCCGGCCGAACGCGCTGCGGCTGGCCGACGCGGTCTTCGGCCACCTGGTCGAGTCCGGGTGGCCCCGCGGACAGGCGACCAGGATCGGCGCGCTGATGCGCTACTTCGTCACGGGCTCGGCGCTCGCCTCCTTCGCGGCCGGCTTCCCTGCGGACGCCGAGGTCTACGACGCGGCCGACTACCCGCACCTCGGTGAGGCGCACCGGCTGGCCGGGCACCGCGGGACGGTGGACGAGGGCGCCTTCGAGACCGGGCTGGAGGCGCTGCTCGACGGGCTCGCCCTGCGCTACGCCAGGCTCGCCGAGCGGCCCTGACCCGTCGGGACGCCCCGCCGCGCGATGCCCTGCCGCACGACGCCTCGCCCCTTCGCCGCACGACGCCTCGCCCAGCTCGTTCGTCGCGCGATGCCTCGCCGGACTTCCCCCTTCGCCGTGCCGGCCCGCTGCGCCGTGCAGGCCCGGCCCCGCGGAAACGACGCGGCCCCCGCACCTCCGCGCCGATCGCGCGGGGTGCGGGGGCCGGGAGGCCGAGGGGCGGCGGATCAGCCCATGTCCTCCAGCCGGACACCCTTGGTCTCCTTCATGAACTTCGCCACGAAGAGGACGGACAGCGCCGCGAAGGCGGCGTAGACCAGGTAGGTCGCCGACAGGTTCCAGCGCGACATGGACGGGAACGAGACGGTGATCACCCAGTTCGCGATCCACTGCGCGGAGGCGGCGACGGAGAGGGCGGCGGCGCGGATCCGGTTCGGGAACATCTCGCCGAGCATCACCCAGACGACCACGCCCCAGGACATCGCGAAGAACAGCACGAAGGCGTTGGCGGCGACCAGCGCGACGGTGCCCTGGAGGTCGGGCAGGGTGAGGTTGTCCCCGCTGCCGGTGGCCGAGGAGAAGGCCCAGCCGGCGGTGCCGAGCGCGACCGCCATGCCGACCGAGCCGATCAGGGCGAGCGGCTTGCGGCCGATCCGGTCGACCAGCACGATCGCGATCACGGTGCCGAGGATGTTGATCACCGAGCCGACGAAGCTGATCAGCAGCGAGTTGCTCTGGTCGATGCCGACCGACTGCCACAGGATCGACGAGTAGTAGAAGATCACGTTGATGCCGACCAGCTGCTGGAAGACCGACAGGCCGATGCCGACCCAGACGACGGGGAGCAGGCCGAACCGGCCGCCGAGCAGGTCGCGGAAGCGCGGGCGGTGGTCGGAGGCGATCAGCGACTGGATCTCGGCGATCCGGGCGTCGGTGTCCGTTCCCTCGCCCTCGACCTCGGCGAGCACCTTGCGGGCGTCGTCCAGGCGCTCGGCCTGGATCAGGTAGCGCGGGGACTCGGGGATGACCGAGGAGAGCACGAAGTAGACCGCGGCCGGGACGACGCAGATGCCGAGCATCCACTGCCAGGCCTCCAGCCCGAGCAGCTGGCCGCGGGTGTCGCCGCCGGCCGCCTGCGCCAGCACCCAGTTGACCAGCTGGGATATCGCGATGCCGAGCACGATGGCGGCCTGCTGGAAGGAGGCCAGCCGGCCCCGGTACTTGGTCGGCGCGACCTCGGCGATGTAGGTCGGGGCGATCACCGAGGCGATGCCGATAGCCGCGCCGCCGAGGACGCGCCAGAGGGCGAGGTCCCAGGCGGAGAACGGCAGCATCGAGCCGACCGCGCTGATCGCGAAGAGCAGCGCGCCCGCCTTCATGACCTTGATGCGGCCGTACCGGTCGGCGAACCGTCCGGCGAACGCGGCGCCGACCGCCGAGCCCAGCAGCGCGGAGGAGACGATCAGGCCGGTCACGCCGCTGCCGACGCCGAACTTCTCCTGGATCCCGGAGACGGCGCCGTTGATCACGGAGCTGTCGTAGCCGAAGAGGAAGCCGCCGAGGGCCGCTGCCGCGGTGATGAAGACGACGAAGCCGAGGCGGCCGGGCGCGGGGGCCTCGACCGCCCCGGAGGGCTTCTGGGTGACGCTCACGATCTGACTCCTGGTACTCAACGCTGAGCTCGGTAGCCGAGATCGTAACCCCTATTCGTTTAAGTCTTGTACACCTGGACCCTCAAGTTTCGCTCTGAGAATTCGTAAGGTGAACAAGCAAATTGGGCCGCCCGGGTGCGCCGGTCAGACCGGCGAGGCGAGGGAGAGCCCGAACCGGCCCCGGGGGTCGGTCCACCAGTGGCTCAGTCGCAGCCCGGCCGCCGACAGCTCCCGGGCCACCCGTTCCCGGCGGAACTTGGCCGAGACCTCGGTGCGCAGCTCCTCGCCCCGGGCGAAGTGCACCGGCAGGTCCAGGGTCGGGATCTTCACGGTCTGCGAGCGCAGCGAGCGCAGCCGCATCTCGATCCACTCCTGCTCGGCGTCCCAGAGCGCGACGTGCTCGAAGGCCTCCGGGTCGAAGTCGGCGCCCAGCTCGCGGTTGAGCACGTTCAGCACGTTCCGGTTGAACTCGGCCGTCACCCCGGCGGCGTCGTCGTAGGCGGCGACCAGCACCGCCGGGTCCTTGACCAGGTCGGTGCCGAGCAGCAGGAAGTCGCCCGGGTCGAGGGCGGCGCGCAGGCCGCGCAGGAAGGCGGCGCGCTCCTGGGGCAGCAGGTTGCCGAGGGTGCCGCCGAGGAAGGCGACCAGGCGCGGGCCGCCCTCCGGCGGCAGTCCGAGCCGGGTGGTGAAGTCGGCGAGCACGCCGTGCACCGCGAGTCCGGGGTACTCGGCGGCGAGCGCGGCGCCGGCCGCGGTCAGGGCGCTCTCGCTGACGTCCACCGGGACGTACGTCTCCAGCGTGCCGAGCGCGCGCAGGGCGTCCAGCAGCAGCCGGGTCTTCTCGGAGGAGCCGGAGCCCAGTTCGACCAGGGTGCGGGCCCCGGTGGCGGTCGCGATCTCGCCGGCCCGGGCGGTCAGGATGGCCCGCTCCGCGCGGGTCGGGTAGTACTCGGGCAGTCGGGTGATCTCCTCGAACAGCTCGCTGCCCCGCGCGTCGTAGAACCACTTCGGCGGCAGCCACTTGGGCTGCGAGGTCAGCCCGTGCCGCACGTCATGGCGCAGTGCGGTGCTGAAGTGGTCGGAGGGCAGCAGTCGGACGAGATCGAAGGTGTCCATGACAGGGTGGTTCCTCTGTTCAGAAGATGAAGGGAGAGTGGGGATCAGTCGCGGCCGGGGAGGCGGTTCACGGCGATGCCGCGCGCGTCCACCAGCAGCAGCGAACCGTCCGGGACGGGCGTCCAGCCGGGCGCGTCGTCGTACGGCTCGGAGGCCACCACCGTGCCGAGGCCCGGCAGCGTGCGGTGGTACAGGGTGTCGCCCCAGGTGGTCGCGGCGATCGCGGTGCCGTCGGTGAGCAGCAGGTTGAGCCGGCCGGTGGTGTGCGCGGCGACGTCCGCCACGGTGCCCGCCAGCGCCTCGCCGAGCCCCGCGCCGGCCCGCAGCCGGTGCAGGGCGAGTGCCCACAACAGTGCCGAGTCGGTGCGCGCCTGCAGGTCCAGCAGCTCGGCCGGGGGCAGCAGGGCGGCCAGGGCGTCCAGCTTGCCGGGCCAGCCGGCCACCGCGCCGTTGTGGCTGAACAGCCAGCGCTCGGCGGCGAACGGCGCGGCCGCGCCCTCGCCCGGCGCGCAGCCCTCGGTGGCGGAGCGGACGGCGGCCAGCAGCGCCCGGGTGCGGACCACCCGGGCGAGGTCGGCGAAGGTCTCGTCCGCCCAGATCGGACCGGTCCGGCGGTAGCGGGCGGGTACTTCGTCGCCGTCCGCGTACCAGCCGAGGCCGAAGCCGTCCGCGTTGACCGTGCCGTACTGCTGGACCCGGGGGGCCCAGGACTGCCGGTACAGGCCGTACGGCGGGTGCACCAGAAGTTCCCTGGGGGTCAACGGCTCGCCCAGATAGGCGATGTGACGGCACATCAGGCCGACTCCAGGTCGCGCGCGGTGCGGAACCCGGCGAAGATCTGCCGCCGGATCGGGTAGTCCCAGTTGCGGAAGGTGCCCCGGCAGGCCACCGGCGCCACCGCGAAGCAGCCGCCGCGCAGCACCTTGTACTCGGGGCCGAAGAACACCTCCGAGTACTCCTGGTACGGCCAGGCCCGGAACCCCGGGTAGGAGCGGAAGTCGCTGGCCGTCCACTCCCACACGTCGCCGATCAACTGGCGTACCCCGTACGGTGACTGCCCCTTCGGGTAGCTGCCCGCACCGGCCGGGCGCAGATGGCGCTGGCCGAGGTTGGCGTGCTCGGGGCCGGGCGGCCCGTCGCCCCAGGGGTAGCGGCGGGAGCGGCCGGTCGCCGGATCGTGCCGGGCCGCCTTCTCCCACTCGGCCTCGGTCGGCAGTCGTCGTCCGGCCCACCGGGCGTACGCGTCCGCCTCGTACCAACTGACGTGCAGGACCGGCTCGTCCGGCTCGACCGGCGCGACCGTGCCGAAGCGCCGGCGCAGCCACTGGCCGTCCAGGTGACGCCAGAAGAGCGGGGCGGTCAGGTCGGCGCGCCGGCGGTGCTCCCAGCCCTCCGGCGTCCACCAGCGCGGGTCGTCGTAGCCGCCGTCCGCGATGAACCGCTGGTAGGCCGCGTTGGTGACCGGGGCGGTGTCCAGCAGGAAGGCCGGCAGGTCGACGGTGTGCGCCGGGCGCTCGTTGTCCAGCGCCCACGGCTCGGTGTCCGTTCCCATGGTGAACGGTCCTGCGGGGATGAGGACTTCGGCGGGCAGGGTGGCCGCGTCGGCGGGCGCGGGCGGCGGTGGGGGAGCGGCCAGGGCCGGCTCGCCGGTGCGCAGCTGGTGGGTGATCAGCATGGTCTCGTCGTGCTGCTGCTCGTGCTGGGCGATCATCCCGAACGCGAACCCGGCCTCCAGCAGCGGCGCGCCCTCCAGCGGGCTGGCGGCCAGCAGGTCCAGCACCCGGCCGCGCACCTCGTGGGCGTAGGCGCGGGCCTCGGCCGGCGGCAGCAACGGCAGGGCGGGGCGCTCGGCGCGGGGGTGCTGGAAGGCGTCGTAGAGCGGATCGATCTCCGGGTGCATCGGGTCGCGGCCGCCGACGTTGCGCAGCAGCCAGAGCTCCTCCTGGTTGCCGATGTGCGCGAGGTCCCAGACCAGCGGGGACATCAGCGGGGAGTGCTGGGCGGTGAGATCGCCGTCCTCGACGCAGTCGGTCAGGGCGGCGGTGCGGGCGCGGGCGGCCAGCAGCTCGGTGGCGATGCTCTCGCGCAGTGCCTCGGTGCCGGCGGTGCCGGCGGTGCCGAGGCCGTCGAGACCGCCGGTGGGGCCGGTTCCACCCGTGGCGTCGGTGCGGTCCGTGCTGCCTGCCCCGGCATCCCCGTGGGGTCGGACGTCGGTCATGATGCGGCCTCCTCCGGGGGAGTGCGTCGGGTGCCGGAGCGCAGGGCGTCCAGCTGGTCGTCGGCCGGGCAGCGGCCGCGCGCGGGGTAGCGCTCGGCGAACTCGGCGACGGTGGTGCGCAGCCGCCCGGCACCGGGCAGGCGGCCCAGTGCGGCGTCGGCGGCGGCGAAGCAGGCGAGGGCGGCGCGGCGCAGCTCGGGGTCGGCCGTCGCCAGGGTGGCGGCGCGGCGCCAGACCCCGCTGCGCGGCGGTCGCGGACCGTCCGCCCCCTCCCGCCGGTCGATGGCGTCCAGCGGCTCCAGCGCGGCCAGTGCGGCGTCGGCGGCCAGCGCGTCCTCCAGCAGTGCGGTGACCAGCGCGGTGACCACCACCCAGCCGTCCCCGGGCTGGGCGTCGATCATCCGCAGCTCCAGGTGGCCGCGCGGGCGCACCGGCGGGAAGAGGGTGGTGCGGTGGTAGTCCAAGTCGTCGAGGGTGGGCGGGCGTTCGCCCGCGCCGCGGATCCAGTCGCGGAACGTCAGACCGGCCGGGGCCGTCCAGGGCAGGCCCTCGGGCCGTCGCACGCACAGCACCCGGGCGTCCAGCACGTACTGCGCCCACGCCTCGCGCGGATCGCCGTGGTCCGGCTCGGGGGCCAGCGTGCGGGTCGGGTCCATCCGGGACCAGACGGTCTGCCGGGTGGACCGGTGACCGGTTGGACTGCCGTCCAGGATAGGCGAGTTGGCGAAGGCGGCGACCAGCACCGGGCCCAGCAGATGGGCCAGTCGCCAGCGGCGCTCCACCGCGTGCGGACCGTCCGTGTCGCCGGCGTCCAGGCACACCTGCACCGACGCGGTACCGGTCATCATGATCCGGCCCCAGGGCCCCGCGGAGTCGAAGAAGCGCTCCATCGCGAGGTAGCGGGGGTGGTCCAGCACCATCGGTCGGGGACGGGCCAGCGGGTCCGTTCCGGTGCCGGTGAGTCGAAGGCCCTGCGCCGCGAAGGCGGCCCGCAGGGCGGTCAGATCACGTCGGGTGTCCTCGACGCAGGCCAGGAGGCCGGTGGCGGGCGGGGAGCTGAGCTCGACCTGTCCGCCGGGTTCGAGCGTGAGGCGCGAACCGGAGGGGAGGGAGTCGCCGTCCGGGCCGCCGAGGGGCAGCGAATCCAGTGCGGCGTGGAGCAGTTCCGGCCGTACGGGCCGGGTGGGACATTGATCGTCATGGACGAACCACTCGACCTCCACCCCCACCAGGCGGGGCGGTCCGATCTTGAAGCAGACGCCCGACACGTGGCTGCGCGCCCCCGATTCGGTCAACGGGGTCACCCCCGACGGGGGTAGTGGCGTGCTCTGCCGTTCGGGCGGAGTGGTGCGGGATACCGGTATCACCGGACTCACCATCCTCGGGATCACGATTGCGGCCCGGTCTACCCTGCCCAGTCTGCTACGGAGCATGCGGGGGCGCCCTGCAAAATTCGCGTGAACGTTCGTTTTCGCAGGTCAGGGGCGTGGCGAACGGGTGAGGGCGGGATTTTCCGGCCGACCGGCGGGCGCGGCCCGGGCCCGATCCGGCCGGGGCATGTGCCGGGGTCACAGGCGCTCCAGCCGCTCCAGGACGGTCATCAGGACCGGCCCCGGCAGGGCGTAGTTCAGGCGCAGCGAACCCCGGCCGCCGGAGCCGAACTCGGCTCCGTCGGAGGCCTCCAGGCCGCAGCGCTCCAGTAGGGCCCGGCGGGCGTCGGCGGGCGGCAGGCCGAGCGCGGCGGCGTCCAGCCAGAGCAGGTAGGAGGCGTGCGGGGCGGAGCGGACGGCCGGTCCGAGCCGGTCGGTCAGCCGGGTGCGGGCGGCGGCCAGGTGGGCGAGCAGCGCGTCCAGCCAGGGGCCGCCCTCGCGCAGTGCCGCCTGCTGCACGGTCTGCTCCAGCAGGCCGCCCTCCCAGAGGCCGTAGCCGGCCAGCGCCTCGGCGAACCGGGCGCGCAGCCCGGCATCGGGGACGAGGGCGAAACCGCTGGGGATGCCGGAGCAGTTGAAGGTCTTGCCGACGGAGTTGAGGGTGACGACGTGGCGCAGGTGCGCCGGGTCCGCGGTGGCGACGGCGACGGGATGGGCGCGGCCGGGGTGGGTGAGGTCGCCGTGCACCTCGTCCGAGACCAGCAGCGCGCCGCTCTCGGCCGCCCGCGCGGCGAGACCGCGCACCGCGTCGAGGGGCCACACGGTGCCGGAGGGGTTGTGCGGGTTGCTCAGCAGCACGGCGCCGGCGGGGCGGGGGAGCGGGCCGTGCGGGAGCCGGTAGCCGTCCGGGCCCAGGTGCAGCGGCAGCGCGTGGTGGGGGAGGCCGGCCGCGCGGCAGAGCTGGGCGAAACCGCCCCACTCGGGAGTGGGGAAGAGGACGGGGGCCTGCGGCCGTACGGTCTCCAGCAGGATGCGCAGCGCGGTGCGCGGGCCGCAGGGCAGCAGCAGGACCCAGTCCGGGTCCACCGCGGCGCCGTGCCGGGCGCGGTACCAGTCGGCCACCAGGGTGCGGCCGGCCGGGTCGCACACCGTGTAGCCGTACGCGCGGTGACGGGCGCGCCGCTCCAGTGCCTCGGCGACGGCGGGCGGGCCGGGCAGGTCCATGTCGGCGAGGCTCATCGGGATCACCCCGGGGGCGTCCGCGCGGGCCCACTTGCTGCTGCCGGTGCCGGTCCGGTCGAAGGGGGCGTCGAACCCGAAGTCGGGGGCGGGGACGGGGTGGGGTGCGGGGCCGGGGCCGGGGCCGGAGTCGGTATCGGGGCCGGAGGCGGGGGCGCCGCGAACAGATGACAGATTTCGAAATCTGTCATCTGTTCGCTGAAAGCTGTCGTCCGTCATCTGTTCGCCGTCACCCGCCGCTCGTCGTCCGTCGTCCGCCGCCCGCCAGGTGGGCGGCGAGCCCCCGCCGCCCCCGGCGCATCATCACCGCGTGGTTGGCCCGGAACAGCGGGTGCAGCGGCAGGGCGAGCCGGCGCAGCAAGGGCTTGCCGGGCCGGGTGTCCTCCTCGAACAGCACCCGGCTGCCCGCGCCGCCCGCGCCGACCGAGCCGCCGGTGGCGTCCGGCGTCACCGTGAACCGCGTCCACCCGGTCAGGTCGCCCCGCATGGTCACCTCCAGTACCCCGGCGGCCGGGTCGCGCCGACTCGCCACCAGGCCGATCACCAGCCGGTACGGCAGCAGCGCGCGCACCACCACGTCCCCGCGGTCCTCGCCGGTCGGCCGGACCTCGCGGATCTCCGGCCACCACAGCGGGTAGCTCCGTACGTCCTCCAGAGCCGCGTACACGGCGGGCGCCGGAGCCGCGAGCCGCCAGACGCCCCGGAATCGGTAGTGGTTGGGGTCCACCGCCCCACCCTAGTGCGGCCAGGCCGGCCCGAGGGGCGAACGCCGGTGGACCGTTGTCGAGTTGGTCCCCGGTGCGGACCCGCGCCGGAGGACGGGCGCTCCGGAGGCGTCCGCGCTTCGGGAAGGGCGCATTCCGCTTGCACCCGTTCGGGGTGCGGGGGAGGATCTTGTGTGCTTGTAGTCTCAACAGTCACAGCGGCATCCCAGGGTGCTGCCACCCCAGAACCGGAGTGAAGGAGTCACAGGCATGCGGCGACCGAGCTGGGTACCGGAGGGTACGGACCTGGACAAACCGAACGCCGCGCGGGTCTACGACTACTACCTGGGGGGCTCCCACAACTTCGAGGTCGACCGGGAGATGGCCCGCAAGGCGATGGCCCTGTGGCCGGAGCTGCCGCAGATCATGCGCTCCAACCGCGCCTTCCTGCGCCGCGCCGTGACCTTCCTCGCCGAGCAGGGCGTCAGCCGCTTCCTGGACATCGGCTCCGGCATCCCGACCTTCAGCGCGGTGCACGAGATCGCCCGCGAGATCCGCCCCGGGGCGAAGGTCGTCTACGTGGACCGCGACCCGGTCGCCGTCGCGCACAGCCGTCTGCTGCTGGAGGACGACCGGGACAGCGCCGTCGTCCAGGCCGACCTGCGCGACGTGGCCGACCTGCTGGCCCGCCCCGAGGTCGCCGAGCTGCTGGCGGCCGGCGAGCCGGTGGCCGTGCTGCTGGTCGCCGTCGCCCACTTCGTCAGCGACGAGGAGGACCCGTGGAAGCTGATCGGCGTGATCCGCGACGCCCTCCCGCCCGGCAGCGCGCTGGTGCTCTCGCACGCCTCCCTGGAGGGCCGCCCGGACCAGGCGGAGGACCACCAGAAGCTGTACCGGATGACGCCGACCCCGCTGACCATGCGCACCCACGAGCAGATCACCGCGATGTTCTCCGGTTTCGAGCTGGTCGAGCCGGGCGTGGTCTACCTGCCGCAGTGGCGCCCGGACCAGCCCGGTACGGTCGGTGAGCACCCCGAGCGGATGACCGGGGTGGCGGGCGTGGGGTTCCGCCCTTGATCGGACGCGACGGACGAGGCACCGACGGCCGTGCGCCCCGCGCGGCGGCCGCCGGAAGCGCGGTGCCGGGCCCGGGCGGCAGCACGACCCGGGGCAACCGGAGCGGCCGAGCGGCCGTCGCCGGGCCCGCCGCAACCGGCGCGCACAGCAGAGGAACCAGGTTCAGCAGATGAGTACCACCCCGGTGCGCGGCAACGCGGAGCGGTTCCACGAGGACTGGGCCCGACTGCTCTCCGCCGACCACGGCATCGCCGTCCACCCCGGCCTGCTCGGCCGGCTGGTCGCGCGCACCGCCGCGCTGCTGCACCGCGCCCAGGAGGACGACCCGTTCGAGCCGCGGCTGGCCGCGCAGGCCGGCGCCGAACTGGTCGACGCGCACTTCACCGACCCGGTGCTGCTGGCCCGGGCGGTCGAGCTGCTCCAGGCGCAGCCCGTCCACGACGACCGCGGCCCGGCCCTGACCGGCGCCTTCGCGGCCGGCTGGGCGGGCGCCCTGCGCGAGCGCACGCTGATCGAGCAGGAGGCGATCCGCACCGCCGCCGACGCCGCCCGCAAGGAGGCCGAGCGGGCGCTGCGCGCGTCCGAGGCCCGCTTCCGGGCGCTGTTCGAGAGCGCCGCGATCGGCATCGGCATCGGCGACACCGACGGCAACATCATGGCGGTCAACAAGGCCCTCCAGGAGCTGTTCGGCGCGGGCCCGGAGGACATGATCGGGCGCCGGGTCGGCGACCTCGTGCACCCCGAGGACACTCCGGGCGTGTGGGAGGCGTACGAGGAGCTGATCAGCGGCAAGCGGGACTACTTCCAGTTCGACAAGCCGTACTACCGCCAGGACGGCGAGGTGATCTGGACCCACCTGACCGTCTCGCTGATCCGCGACGACGACGGCATCCCGCAGTACCAGGTCGCGATGCTGGAGGACGTCACCGACCGCTACCGGCTCCAGGAGCGGCTGCGCCACCAGGCCACCCACGACCCGCTGACCGGGCTGCCCAACCGCGCGGCCTTCTTCGAGCGGCTGGAGAAGCTGTTCGAGGAGCCCGAGCCGGGTGCCCGCTTCGGCCTCTGCTACGTCGACCTCGACGGCTTCAAGGTTGTCAACGACAGCCTCGGCCACGACATGGGCGACCAGCTGCTGGCCGCCGTCGGCGCCCGGCTGAAGGCCGCCCTCAGCCCGCTGGGCCACCTGGTCGCCCGGCTCGGCGGCGACGAGTTCGTCGTCCTGCTGGAGCGCTGCCGCGGCGAGCAGGAGGCGGTGGCCGCCGCGAAGACCGTGCTCAAGGCGCTCGCCGGGCCGGTGCTGATCGGCGACCACAAGCTCGCCGTCGGTGCCAGCGTCGGCGTGCTGGAGCGGCGGGTGTCCACCACCACCCCGGGCGCGGCCGTCCGCGCCGCCGACCTCACGCTGTACCGCGCCAAGGAGGCCGGCCGCGGTCGCTGGACGCTGTTCGACCCCAAGGAGAACGCCCGCGCGGTCAGCCGCTACGCGGTGTCGGTGCGGATGCCGGCGGCCCTCGACCGCGGCGAGTTCTTCATCGACTACCAGCCGCTCTACCGCCTCGCGGACGGCCGGCTGGCCGCCGTGGAGGCGCTGGTGCGCTGGCGCCACCCGCAGCTCGGCGTGCTCGGCCCGGACGAGTTCGTCACCACCGCCGAGGAGACCGGGCTGATCATGCCGCTCGGCCGCTGGGTGCTGGAGCAGGCCTGCGGCCAGGCCGCGGACTGGATCAAGCGGTACGGCGACGCCGCCCCGCAGCTGAACGTCAATCTGGCGGTCCGGCAGGCCCGCAGCGCCGCCCTGGTCACCGACCTCGGCCGGATCCTCGACGGCACCGGACTGGACCCGGCCCGGCTGCAGCTGGAGATCACCGAGTCGACCGTGGTCGGGCCCGAGGACGAGGCGCTGCGCACCCTGCACGGGCTGGTCGACCTCGGGGTGTCGCTGGCCGTGGACGACTTCGGCACCGGCTGGTCCAACCTCGCCTACCTGCGCGACCTGCCGGTCTCCGGGCTGAAGATCGCCGGTTCCTTCGTCGGCGACCTGCACGAACCGGGGAAGGACGAGTCCACCGGGTGGCGGATCGTCAGCGGACTGGTGTCGATGGCGCACGCGCTCGGGCTGAACGTCACCGCCGAGGGCGTGGAGACCCACCGGGACGCGGAGCGGCTGCGGACCATGGGCTGCGACTGGGCGCAGGGCTGGCACTTCGGGCGCCCGGTGCGGCCCGACGAGATCGCCCGGCGGATCGTGGAGGAGCCGGCGGGGCGCCCGGTCGGGGAGAACTGAGGGCCGACGGCGCCCGGTTCCGCGTCGCGGGAGGCGCTTGCGTACCGGTCCTGCGACGGGTCGGTCCTGATCCGGAAAAGCGCCCGACACCCGCGCCCGCCGTGCGGGATGATGACGCGTCACAATCCACCCCGGCACCGGTGCGCCCGCGGTCACGACCCCGCGCCGGTCCGGGCTGCGGGGGAGGGAAACGTCGCATGGGCACGACGGAGGACGCGGATCCGGCCGAGGGCGAACGGCGCGGGCCGAGGCCCCGGTCGGCCGCCGGAGCCGAGCCGGGGAATCCGCCGGGGAGCAGGGTGGAGCGGTGGTCGCGGGGGCGTTGGCGCGGCTCCGAAGCCGCCTCCGACCGGCCCTCCCGGCTCGGGTCGGTCCCGCCCGGGTCGGTCCAGCCCGGGTCGGTGCCTTCAGGGTCGGTGTCGTCAGGGTCGGTGCCGCCCGGGGTGGATCCGCCGACCCGGGTGGACCCGCGCGCCGCGACCCGTCGGGCGCCCGCCGTCCCGCCACGCTTCGACCCGGAGGCGGCGACGCGTCGGACGTCCCGCGCCGAGCCGCGGTTCGACCCGGAGGCGGCCACCCGCCGCAGGCCGGATGCCGGGCGGGGGTCCGACCAGGACGCGCTGACGGAGGTCCGGCCGGGGAGGCCGGGGAGTCCGGGCCGGCCGGGGCGTCCGACGCACCCGGGACGTTCGGGCGGCGCCGACCCGGAGGCGGTCACCGAGGTCGTCCGGCCCAGGTCCGGGGCGGGAGGCGGAGGCGGCTCGCCCTCCTGGCAGGACGGCATCGGGCCCGGCGGTCCCGCTCCGGCCGGAGGCCCCGGCGGACGCCCGGGCTCCGACGGCCCGTTCGAGGGCGCCTTCCCGGACGCCCTGCGCGGCCGCTTCATCCCGCTGGGCCGGGCCGGGGCCGGTTCCGAGGGCACCGTCTGGTACGTCCGGCGCACCGACGGAGGCGGTGACGCGGCCGTCAAGGTGGCCGTCGCCGGGCACCCGATGGACCACGACCTGCTCGCCCACCTGCGCAACGACGGCTTCCGCCGGCACGTCCCGCACCTGATCGACTTCGGCCGGGTCGGCCACCACGGCGCCCAGGTGGACTGGGTGGCCATGGAGTACCTGCCGGTCACCCTCGCCGCGCACGTCGCCGGACTGTGGCGGGAGGGCGGTCACGGCGACCGGCGGACCACCGAACAGATCGTCCACGAGCTCGTCGCCCTGCTCGACTTCTGGCAGCAGCGGATCAAGCGCAACCCGCTGGACTTCAAGCCCGCCAACATCCTGGTGCGCCCCGGCAGCGGGTCCGGGGAGTTCGTGATCGCCGACTTCGGCGGCGTCGACCGGCTCACCGACAGCCGCCGGTTCACCTCCGCGATGATGGTCACCGTCGCCTACATGGCCCCCGAGCAGCTGGCCGGCAAGAACCACCAGGCCGGGCCCTGGTGGGGTCTCGGCAACGTGCTGTACGAGCTGTTCGTCGGCCGCCCGCGCTTCATCGGCGCGGACGGCGAGCGCCCGGCCGACCAGGAGCTGGAACTGGAACTGGTCATGGGCGAGGAGGTGGACCTCGCAGCCGTCCGCGACCCGCGCCAACTGCTGCTCCTCCAAGGGCTGTTCACCAAGAAGCCGGAGGACCGCTGGACCGCGCCGCAGGTCCGCGGCTGGCTGGCCGGCGGCACCCCCGAGGTGATCCGCCGCCGGCCGCAGGCGCAGGCCCGGGCGCACCGGCCGGTCACCTTCCTCGGCAACCCGTTCACCGACCCGGTCCGGCTCACCGAGGCGCTGCTCAAGAACTCCGGCGCGGCGGCCCGCTGGCTCTCCACCGGGGGAGCGGAACGGGTGCGCGACTGGCTGCGGGACGAGGTCGAGGACACCGTCTTCGACCTGCACCACCTCTCCGACGTGGCCCGGGCGCCCGGCTCCCGGCGCGAGTCCGTGGCGGCGGTCGCGGTGCTCGCCCTGGGCGCCGCCTTCGCCCCGGGCGCCGTCCCGCACTACCGCGACCGCCGGATCGACACCACCGGCCTGGAACGCGTCGTCACCGAACCGGACGGCGCCGAGTTCATCGACGAACTGGTCCGGGGCGGGGCGCCGACCGTGGTCGCCCGCTACGACTGCTTCCACCCCGAGTGCGCGGGCGAGCACTGCTCGCGGCTGCTCGCGCTGGCCGGACTGCCGGAGGTGCTGGCCGAGGTGGACCGGCTGGCACGCACCGTCGGCGGCGGCCGGCGCGGCGGCGACGGGCTCAGCCCCGAGGAACGCGAGGAGGCGCACCGGCAGGCGGTCTGGCTGAGCATCCGGCCCGAGGAGCGCGCACGGCTGCTCGGCCGGCTCTCGCCGCTGCCCGCCGCCCTGCACCGGCTGCCGCTGCCCGAGCGGGTGTCCGAGCTCGCGGCCGTGGTGGCCGCCACGGTGGTGGACGGCGCGCTGGCGGTGGACGCGGGCGCCCGCACCGTCGTACGGGCGGCGGCCCGCAGGCCGGCGCCGGACCCGGCGGCGGCCACCGCCCGGGACGTGGTGCGGCGCCGCTGGTCCGCGCTGCGACGCCGGGCGGTGGGCGCCGACCCGGCTCAGCAGGGCGGGCGAGCGGCCCTGATCGCGGCGGAGGCACTGCGGCGGCGCGGCCGGGGACGGTCCGAGCAGCCCGAGCGGCCCGAGCCGGAGGCGGGGGTACGACAGGAAGGGCGGGTGGCCCGGCTGTGGCACAACCGGCGCCGGCGGCCCCCGGTGGACCGGCGGGCCCGACTGGCGGCCTGGTGGCCCTACGCCCGCACCGCACTGCCGCGCCGGGCCGGGGCGGTCCTGCTGCTGCTCCTCGCCTTCGGACTGCTGCTGTGGGCGGGAGCGGTGCTCCGCTACCCGGTCGAGGCGGGCGACAAGCTCGACCTCTCGCCCGCCGGCGCCTTCGGCGGACACCTGCGCAACGCCGGCGACCACGCGGCCCGGCAAGTGGTCGGACAACTCGGTGCGGGGCTCGTGGCGGCCGCCGTGATCGCCTTCTTCCCCGCCCGGGTGGGCATCGGCACGGCGCTGCTGACCGGGGCCGGGGCCCTCGCCATCGGCTACCTGCGGCTCGGGCCGCCGATGACCGCGCCGGCCACGCCGCAGTCGGTGGCCGACCGGGTGGTCGTGTTCGAGGGCGGGATGGGGAGCTGGGCCGGCATCGCGGCGGTGGTGGCGATCGTGGTCTCGCTCGTCCTGGTGGAACGGGCCTCCAACCGGCTGCTGAAGCCCGCCCAGGAGGCGCGCACCCAGGTCCGGGCGGCCTGGCGGCGGCTGGACGAGCGGAGCGCTGAGCAATCGCCCGGGGCCACCGGCGGCGAACGGGTGTGGAGCGCGCCGTCCGGGCGGTGGCGGACGGGCGGCGCGGGGACCCGCGACCGGGTGCGGTTCGCGCTCGGGACGACGGCGGTGCTGGTGCTGCTGCTGTGGGCGGCGGTCGAGGTCAGGCTCGCGGCCACCGGGGTGCACCGGACGCCCGGCTCCTGGGGGACGGGACAGAGCGGCGCGGCCTACCAGGCCGGGTTCGTCCTGCTGCTGGCGGTGGTGTCGCTGGTGAGCGCCCTCGGGACTCCGGCCACCGCCCGGGGGCTGTTCGCGCTCTGGGTCCCGGCCACCCTGTTCCTGGGGGCCTGGCCCGGGCCGCTGGGACCGGTCGAGGCACTGCGGATACCGGTGTTCGAGGGGCCGTTCAGGTCGATCGCCGGGCTGTGGGGGCACGGGGCCTTCTGGGCCGCCCTGCTGGTGATGCTGCCACTGGCGGCGTACGGGGGGCTGCGGACGGTCCGGGGACGGGCGGGGCGCGGCTGAGGGGCGACGAGTGCCAGCTGGCACTTGGCAGCTGGCAGCTGGCAGCGGACGGATGACGACTGACGGATGACAGCTGACAGATTTCGAAATCTGTCAGCTGTCATCCGTCATCTGTTCTCTGTTCGCTGCGGCCCGTTCTCTGCCGGCGCTCAGCCGACCAGTCGGGAGAGCTCGATCGAGTGTCCCGTCCGCTCCACCTTCGCCCGCAGGTAGCGGACGTTGCTCGCCGACAGGTGCACGCCCGTCGGCACCCGGTGCCGCACGACGATCCCCAGCTCGGCCAGCTGCGCCGCCTTGTCCGGGTTGTTGCTCAGCAGGTCGATGTCCGTGGCGCCGAGCGCGGCGAGCATCTGGGCGGCCGCGGTGTAGTCCCGGCCGTCCTCGGGCAGGCCGAGGGCGGTGTTGGCGTCGTACGTGTCCAGACCGGAGTCCTGGAGGGCGTACGCGTCCAGCTTGTTGTAGAGCCCGATGCCGCGGCCCTCCTGCCGCAGGTAGAGCAGGTATCCGCCGGCCTCGCTGATCCGCTCCACCGACTCGCGCAGCTGCGGCCCGCAGTCGCAGCGGTCGGAGCCGAAGACGTCGCCGGTCAGGCACTCGGAGTGCAGCCGCACGAGCGGCGTCCCGCCCTCGGGGACCGTGCCGAGCGCGAGCGCCAGGTGCTCGGCGCCGTCGGCGAGGCCGTGGAAGGTGAAGGTCTCCGCCTCGGCGCGGTAGCCGTCGGGGAAGGTCAGCGGGATGCGCACACGCGAGCGCACCGTGGCGGAGCCGGGCTGCGGCATGGGTGGGCCTCCGTGGATCGGGGATGGGCCGGGACGAATCAGGGGTGGACCGGGACGAACCGGGTGGGTTCGACCGGTCCGGACGGATCGCGGTGGATCGGAGGTCGACCGTACTAGGTAGTTCCAATTTGAACAACTAGCGGGCCGATGGGACGGGGCTCGACCGCGGAGGCGCACACCACCCCACCGGTCCCGACTGTTCCCACCAGGCCTTCCAGCATGTGGATGGTGCGGGACCCGCGGTGTGGACACTGCGAGACTTGCCGCGTTTCCTGGGCACGTCCCTCAGGCCCGCCGGGACACCGCGCACGCCCATCGACGACCACGGAAGGGTCCTGACCAGATGCCGCTGACCCCCGCCACCCCCCACTCCTCCCTCGACTCCTCCCTCGACGCCGAGCGGCGCGCGATAGAGGCGCTCTACGCGGACGTGGTCCGCCGCAACCGGGGCGAGGACGAGTTCCACCAGGCCGTCCACGAGGTGCTGGAGACCCTCGCGCCGGTGCTCGCCCACCGCCCCGAGCTCCTCGACGCCCGGATCATCGAGCGGATCTGCGAGCCCGAGCGGCAGCTGATGTTCCGGGTGCCGTGGACGGACGACTCCGGTGACATCCACGTCAACCGCGGCTTCCGGGTGGAGTTCAGCAGCGCCCTCGGGCCGTACAAGGGCGGGCTGCGCTTCCACCCCTCGGTGAACCTCGGGATCGTCAAGTTCCTGGGCTTCGAGCAGATCTTCAAGAACGCGCTCACCGGTCTGCCCATCGGCGGGGGCAAGGGCGGCTCCGACTTCGACCCCAAGGGCCGGTCGGATGCCGAGATCATGCGGTTCTGCCAGTCCTTCATGACCGAGCTCTACCGCCACCTCGGCGAGTACACCGACGTGCCGGCCGGGGACATCGGCGTCGGCGGCCGGGAGATCGGCTACCTCTTCGGCCAGTACAAGCGGATCACCAACCGGTACGAGAGCGGCGTGCTCACCGGAAAGGGCCTGGGCTGGGGCGGGGCGCAGGTCCGTACCGAAGCCACCGGCTACGGCTGCGTCATGTTCACCTCCGAGATGCTGCACAGCCGCGGCGAGAGCCTGGACGGGCGCCGGGTGGTCGTCTCCGGGGCCGGCAACGTCGCGGTCTACGCGATCGAGAAGGCCCAGCAGCTCGGCGCGACCGTGCTCACCTGCTCCGACTCCTCCGGTTACGTGGTGGACGAGAAGGGCATCGACCTCGACCTGCTCAAGGAGGTCAAGGAGGTCCGGCGCGGCCGGGTCTCCGACTACGCCCGACTGCGCGGTGGCCACGTCCGGTTCGTCGAGGGCCCGGGCGTGTGGAGCGTTCCCTGTGACGTCGCGCTGCCCTGCGCCACCCAGAACGAGCTGGCGGAGGCCGACGCGCTGGCCCTGGTGCGCAACGGGGTGCTGGCCGTCGCCGAGGGCGCCAACATGCCCACCACCCCGGAGGCGGTGCGGGTGTTCCAGGAAGCCGGGGTGGCCTTCGGTCCGGGCAAGGCGGCGAACGCCGGCGGCGTCGCGACCAGCGCCCTGGAGATGCAGCAGAACGCCTCGCGCGACTCCTGGACCTTCGAGCACACCGAGGAGCGGCTGGCCGGGATCATGAAGCACGTCCACGACTCCTGCTTCACCACCGCCGAGCGCTACGGCCACCCGGGCAACTACGTGGTCGGTGCGAACATCGCCGGCTTCGAGCTGGTCGCCGACGCGATGCTGGCCCAGGGCCTGATCTGAGCCGCTGACGTGAGGCCCGCTGGCGCAAGGCAGCTGCCTCGGCGCCGCCGAGGCAGCACCGCCGCATCCGAGCCGCCGACGGCCGTCACCCGACGGCCGTCGCCCGGTGATCGGTACCCGGTGATCGGTACCCGACCGGAGCGGGCACCGATTGTCGGGTGCGGCAGGGTGTGTCCTTCCTACGGTGAGTGTCACAAGGGAAGGACGGGGTTGGCGTGCTGGAGCACCTGAACCGGGCGATGGACCGGATCGAACGAGACCTGGACCGCGAGGTCGACGTGGCCGAGCTGGCGCGGATCGCGATGACGTCGGAGTACCACTTCCGGCGGCTGTTCTCGATGCTCGCCGGGATGCCGCTGTCGGAGTACGTCCGGCGTCGGCGGCTCACCGTCGCCGGGGCCGAAGTCCTCGACGGCGAGCGGACGTTGCTCGACATCGCGGTCCGGTACGGGTACTCCTCGGGGGAGGCGTTCGCCCGGGCGTTCCGGGCCATGCACGGAGTCGGGCCGGGCGAGGTCCGGCGCGACGGTGCGGTGCTCGTCTCCCAGCCCCGGATGTCCTTCCGACTCGTCGTGGAGGGGAGCAGCAGCATGGAATACCGGATCGTGGAGAAGCCGGACTTCCGGATCGTCGGCAAGAAGGCCCGGGTCACCCTGATCTACGTGGGGATCAACCCGGGGATCGCCGAGTTCGTCAAGGGGCTCGACAAGGACACGGTCGCTCGGATCGCGGCCCTGTCCGGGGACGACCCGGCCGGGATCCTTTCGGTGAGCGACGACTTCGCGCCGAACCGCGAGGAGGGGTCCGAACTCGACTACTGGCACGCGGTGGTGGCGCGCGAGGGTGTCGCCGTCCCGGCGGATCTGGACGTGCTCGACGTCCCGGCCGGCACCTGGGCGGTGTTCACCAACACCGGGCCGTTCCCGCAGGCCCTGCAGGAGATGTGGGGGGACGTGGCGAGCCAGTGGTTCCCGTCCAACCCGTACGAGGCCCGGCCGGGTCCGGAGATCCTCCGGGTCCGCCCCGTGCCGGGGACGGGCGACGCCGAGGCGGAGCTGTGGATCCCGGTGGCACGGGCCGTGCGCAGCTGACGGATGGCGGACGGCAGCCGGCGGGCACCAGCCGTCAGGCGCCTGTCGCCGGACGCCCGCCGCCGGACAACAGCCGACAGATAACCGATGACGAATAACAGATGACAGCTGACAGATTTCGAAATCTGTCAGCTGTCATCTGTTCGTCCACCCCGTTCGGCCCACCATCGCCCGCCAAGCTCCGCCCCCGCCCCGCATGCTGGGGCGGGAGGTGCGGGGGCCGAGGCGCCGAAAAACCCGGGAGTTCCCGAGCAAGCTGCGAGGACAGACGCCATGAAGCAGACCTCCGTGACCACCAACGCCCCCTGCTGGACGGAGCTGGGCACCTCCGACCCGCCCGCCGCCCTGGCCTTCTACACCGAGCTCTTCGGCTGGCAGGTGGACGACACGGCCCGCCCCGGGCACGGCGACTACGCCCAGATGCTGGTCGGGGGAGCCCCGGCCGCCGCCATCACCCCGCGCTACGCCCCGCAGCAGCCGATCGCCTGGACGGTCTGCATCGCGGTCGCCGATGCCGACGCCACCGCCGCGAGGGTCAAGGAGTCCGGCGGCCGGGTCCTGAAGGACCCCACCGACGTCTCCGACTTCGGCCGCTTCTCGGTGGCCGCCGACCCCTCCGGCGCGGTGCTCATCGTCTGGCAGGCCCGCGCCTTCCGGGGCGCCGGGGTGTTCAACGAGCCCGGCTCGCTCGGCTGGGTGGAACTGCTCACCCGTGACCCGGCCGGCGCGCTCGCCTTCTACCCGGAGGTCTTCGGCTGGTCCGTCGCCCCGTCCGAGCACTACCCCCAATGGGGCCTGGACGGACGGGACTTCGGCGGCATGCTGACGATGGACGACCGCTTCCCGCCCCAGGTGCCGCCGCACTGGCTGCCGTACTTCGCGGTCGCCGACGTCGACAACACCGTCGGTCGGGCGACGGCGCTCGGCGGGGACGTCCTGATGCCCGCCACCGGACTGCCGGGGGGACGACGGATCGCCGTGCTCCGCGACCCCCAGGGCGCCGCGTTCGGGGTCTACACCGCCGGCGCCGAGGGCTGACCGGCCCGCCGGGCGACGCGCGAGCGCCGCCACCCGGCCACGGCCACCAGCGCCGCCCCCGCCGTGACCAGCAGCGCCCCGAGCGGCACCACGTCGCCGATCCGGTCGTACCAGGTCAGCGTCCCGGGCGCGGTGAGCGGCAGTCGGACGGTCAGCGCGCCGGTGCCGCCGGTACCGAGCCGGGCGAGCTCCCGGCCCTGGGCGTCGAAGGCGGCCGAGACCCCGGTCAGCGAACCCTGCACGGCCGGCCGCCCGGTCTCGGCGGCCCGGATCGCCGCCAGTGAGACGTGCTGCTCGGGCGCCCAGGTGCGCTGGAAGGTCGAGGTCGAGGACTGGTAGACCAGCACCCGGGCGCCGTCCCGGGCGGCGGTGCGGGCCATGTCGGGGAAGGCCGACTCGAAGCAGATCAGTGCCCCGACGGGCAGCGGCGCGCCGGCCCGGTCGGTGGCGGGCAGGAGGTGGAAGGACGTGCCGGGCGCCCGGTTCTCGCCCGCCGCCCGGCTGACCCCGGCGATCCAGCCGAGCGCCGGCCGCAGCGGGATGTACTCGCCGAACGGCACCAGCCGGATCTTGCGGTAGCGGTCCACCACGCCGGCGGGGGAGACCAGTACAGCGTCCTTGGAGATCCGCCCGTCCGCCTTGCGCGCGTCCTCCCCGGCCACGACCTCGGCGCCGGTGGTCGCGGCGAGCCCGCGCAGCGTGTCCAGTGCGGCCGGGTCGCGGTCCAGGTCGGCGGTGGTGCTGCTCTCGCCCCACACGACCAGGTCCACCGGCTGTCCGACGAGTCCGGCCGTGATCCGCGCGCTCGCCTCGAACCGGGCCCTGGGGTCCTCCACGATGCCGGGCTGGACCAGTGCCACGGTCGCGGCCCCGTCCCTGGCGGGCGCCTCGCGCAGGGCGAACAGCAGCGGGCCGGAGGCCAGCACCAGCACGACGGAGCCGGCGGCGACGGCCCGCGGTCGCCGGTGCACCGCGGTCAGCGCGATCAGCACCCCGGTGTTCACCGCCGCCACCGCCGCACTGACCAGCCAGATCCCGCCGGCCGAGGCCAGGGCGAGGATCGCCGGGTGCCGCCACTGGGTGGCGCCGAGCAGCGCCCACGGGCCGCCGAGCGCGGGCCAGGACCGCGCGTACTCGGCGGTCACCCAGACCGCCGGGACGACCAGGAGCGCCAGGAGCGCCCGCCGGGCGGAGAGCCGGGGGTGCAGCAGCCGGTGCACGGTGTACCCGACGCCGCTCTGGAGCGCCCCGAGCAGCACCGCGAGCACCGGCAGCCCCGGCCCGATGGACGGGACCAGCCAGGACATCGCGGTCAGGATGAACCCCGCGCCGAACCACCAGCCGCGCACCGCCGCCTCCCGGCCCGACGGCGCCCGCTGCATCAGCAGCAGCCCGGGCACCAGCGCGATCCACGCCAGCCACGCCTGCCCGGGTTCGGGGAGGGCGAGCACCGGAACCGCTCCGGCCGCCAGCGCTCCGACCCGCCCCCGGTACCGGTGCGGCGCGTGCGGCTCCCGCCCCTCGGTGGGGGTCGTGGTCGTCGTGGTCGGAGCAGGGCCGGTGGGAGCGGTGCGGCGCGACATGCCCCGTATTGTCCGCTCGGACCGCCCTCGGTGCCAGATGGCCGCACGCGAGGCCGACGCGGACCGGCGGGTCGGCGAATCATCGGAACAACTGGATCACCCCCGAAATCACCTGGGTGAGGAGATTGGCCGCGGAAAGGAGGTTGACCGCGACTTTGATGCGCTCGTGGAGTTTCCCGTTCCCGGCCGTGCTGGTTTCGGTGTTCGTCGTCATGCTTCAAATCTGGTGTACCGGGACGTGTCGAATACGGGGCCGGGCAAAGCGTTACCGAGTGATACGTGGCGGGACCCGGCGGGACGGGAGTGGTGTAACGTTTTACGAGGGATTACGGAAAAAGGGGGCAATACGTGCAAAATGGTGGAGCGCTCGCCGACCTGACCATGCGGCTTCGCGAGCTGCACCTCAACGCCGGCGAGCCCAGCACCCGGCGGATCGCCGCCGGGACCGCCGGCGCGGTGAGCCACAGCACCGTCCACCAGGCGCTGACCGGCAAGCGCCTGCCCAGGTGGGGCGCGCTGGAGCTGATCGTGGAGGCGCTCGGGGGAGATCCGGAGGAGTTCCGCGCCGCCTGGAAGTCCGCTCGGCTCCAGGAGGACAGCCCGGAGGAACCCGCCGACCGGGCGATGCCCGCGGACAGTCGCCGCTATCGGCTGTCGGAAGGGACGGAAACGGGTCTGGGGAGGCAGCGCATTGCGTACCGCATCGCCGAGAGGATGCTCGACTCCGAAAATCCTCAAGAAGCTGCGAAATTCCTGAAGAAGGAATTCGAAGGAAACCCTCGGAGCCCGTTGACGGTGTTGTACCTGCGCGCTCTGGCCAAGTCGAATGACAGCGGGATCACAGCTGTTCTGAAGACGCTCCGGGGCGTGGACATGGAGTCGGCGGACGCGGCCGAAGCGGTCGCCGATTACCTGGAGGACCACCTCGGGGACGTCGAGGCGTCGCTCGGACACATGCTGAACGCCCTTCGGCTCGACCCCGGCAACGGGCTGTACGCCTGGTCCGTGGCGGGCTATCTCGACTACCTGAACCGTCCCGAGGAGGCTCTGCCGTACTACCGGCGGGGCGCCGAGCTCTTCCCGACCGACAACCTCTGCGTGGCCGGCTGTGCCAGGGCGTTGGTCAAGGCCGGCCGGTTCGCCGAGGCCGAGCGGGTCGCCCGGTCGTCGGGCAGCGACGACATCGAGGTCAAGGAGTGGCTTGCCCAGGCCCTGGCACTCCAAGGGAAGTTCGACGAGGCGGAGCAGGAGCTGCGCCCGTTGACGGACCGGGCGTACATCGCGCAGATCCTGGTCCGGATTCTGCTGACCGCCGAGAGGTACGACGACGCGCTGAAGCTGGTGGAACGACGCGTCGACGACGACCACGTCGGTCTCGCCTTCCAGGCCACCTACCTGGACGTCCTGATCGCCGCCGGCCGGACCGAGGAGGCCGACCGCTGGCGGGCCCGCCTCGAAGCGCAGTGGTGGGAACGCGAAGGCCGCCGGTCCTGACACCGGCGGCCTCCGCTCAGCGGGGCGTCAGTCCTCGCCGCCCTCCAGGTCACCCTCGGTCTCCAGGAACGCGGCCTGCAGCTGCTCGATCAGCTGCGGGTCCGGCTGCTCCCACAGCCCGCGGCTCGCCGCCTCCAGCAGCCGCTCGCTGATCCCGTGCAGCGCCCACGGGTTGGCGCCCGCGAGGAACTCCCGGTTGACCGGGTCGAGGACGTACTCCTGGGTCAGCTTCTCGTACATCCAGTCCGCGACCACGCCCGTGGTGGCGTCGTAGCCGAACAGGTAGTCCACCGTCGCGGCCATCTCGAAGGCGCCCTTGTAGCCGTGGCGGCGCATCGCCTCGATCCAGCGCGGGTTGACCACCCGGGCGCGGAAGACGCGGGCGGCCTCCTCGGTCAGGGTGCGGGTGCGGACCGTCTCCGGGCGGGTCGAGTCGCCGATGTAGGCGGTCGGCGCCTTGCCGGTGAGGGCGCGCACGGTGGCCACCATGCCGCCGTGGTACTGGAAGTAGTCGTCCGAGTCGGCGATGTCGTGCTCGCGGGTGTCGGTGTTCTTCGCGGCGACGGTGATCCGCTTGTACGCGGTCTCCATCTCCTCGCGCGCCGGGCGCCCGTCCAGCCCGCGGCCGTACGCGTAGCCGCCCCAGACCGTGTACACCTCGGCCAGGTCGGCGTCGGTGCGCCAGTCCCGGCTGTCGATCAGCTGCAGCAGGCCCGCCCCGTACGTGCCCGGGCGGGAGCCGAAGACCCGGACGGTGGCCTTGCGCTCGTCGCCGTGGACGGCGAGGTCGGCCTGGACGTGGGCGCGCACGTAGTTCGACTCGGGGGACTCCTCCTGGGCGGCGGCCAGGCGCACCGCGTCGTCCAGCAGGGCGACGACGTGCGGGAAGGCGTCCCGGAAGAAGCCGGAGATGCGCAGCGTGACGTCGATGCGCGGACGGCCCAGCTCCTCCAGCGGGATCGGCTCCAGGCCGGTGACCCGGCGCGAGGCGTCGTCCCAGACCGGGCGCACGCCGAGCAGGGCGAAGGCCTCGGCGATGTCGTCGCCGGCCGTGCGCATCGCGCTGGTGCCCCAGAGCGAGAGCCCGACCGAGGGCGGGTAGGCGCCGTCGTTGTCGGCGGTGTACCGCTCGACCAGCGAGGTGGCGAGGGCCTGGCCGGTCTCCCAGGCGAGCTTGCTGGGGACGGCCTTCGGGTCGACGGAGTAGAAGTTGCGGCCGGTCGGCAGCACGTTGACCAGGCCGCGCAGCGGCGAGCCGGACGGGCCGGCCGGGACGAAGCCGCCCTGGAGCGCGTGCAGCACGGCGTCCAGCTCGTCGGTGGTGGCGGACAGCCGCGGCACCACCTGGGTGGCGGCGAAGTCCAGCACCTGGCGGACGGCCTCCTGGACGGTCTCCGGCAGCTCGGCGGTGACCTTCTCGACCGCCTCGGGCGCCCAGTCCTCCGCCTCCATGGCCTCGACCAGGGCGCGCGCCTTGGCCTCGGCCGCGTCGGTGGCACCGAGGGTGAGCGCCGCCTCGTCCAGGCCGAGCGCCTCGCGCAGACCGGGCAGGGCGCTGACGCCGCCCCAGATCTGCCGGGCGCGCAGGATGGCGAGCACGATGTTGACCCGGTCGGTGCCGGCCGGAGCCTGGCCGAGGACGTGCAGACCGTCGCGGATCTGGGCGTCCTTGACCTCGCAGAGCCAGCCGTCGACGTGCAGCAGGAAGTCGTCGAAGCCGTCGTCCTCCGGGCGCTCGTCCAGGCCGAGGTCGTGGTCGAGCTTGGCGGCCTGGATCAGGGTCCAGATCTGGGCTCGGATCGCCGGCAGCTTGGCCGGGTCCATCGCGGCGATGTTGGAGTGCTCGTCCAGCAGCTGCTCCAGGCGCGCGATGTCGCCGTAGGAGTCGGCGCGGGCCATCGGCGGGACGAGGTGGTCGACGAGCGTGGCGTGGGCGCGGCGCTTGGCCTGGGTGCCCTCGCCCGGGTCGTTGACCAGGAAGGGGTAGACCAGCGGCAGGTCGCCGAGGACGGCGTCCGGGCCGCACTCGGCGGACAGCGCGGCGGTCTTGCCGGGCAGCCACTCCAGGTTGCCGTGCTTGCCGAGGTGGATCACCGCGTGGGCGCCGAAGCCGCCGTCCTCCTGGGCGGCCTCGATCCAGCGGTAGGCGGCCAGGTAGTGGTGGCTCGGCGGCAGGTCGGGGTCGTGGTAGATGGCGACCGGGTTCTCGCCGAAGCCGCGCGGCGGCTGGATCAGCACGAGCAGGTTCCCGGAGCGGATCGCGGCCAGCACGATGTCGCCGTCCGGGTTCTGCGAGCGGTCGACGTACAGCTCGCCGGGGGCCGGGCCCCAGTGCTCCTCGACCTGCTCGCGCAGGCCCTGCGGGAGGGTGGCGTACCAGCGGCGGTAGTCGGCCGCGGGGATGCGCACCGGGTTGCGGGCCAGCTGGTCCTCGGTGAGCCAGTCCTGGTCGTAGCCGCCGGCCGCGATCAGGGCGTGGATCAGCGCGTCGCCCTCGTGGCCGCCCTCGCCGTCGTCGAACGAGGGGAGGTCGTTCCCGAGGTCCATGCCCTCCGCGCGCAGCCGCTCCAGCAGCCGCACCGCACTGGCCGGGGTGTCCAGGCCGACGGCGTTGCCGACCCGGGCGTGCTTGGTCGGGTACGCGGACAGCACCAGGGCGAGGCGGCGCTCGGCGGCCGGAACGTGCCGAAGCCGGGCGTGCTTGACGGCGGTGCCGGCGACCCGGGCGGCGCGCTCCGGGTCGGCGGCGTAGACGGTGAGGCCGTCCTCGTCCAGCTCCTTGAAGGAGAACGGGACGCTGATCAGGCGGCCGTCGAACTCCGGCACGGCGATCTGGGTGGCGGTGTCCAGCGGGGACAGGCCGTCGTCGCTGGCCTCCCACTGGGCGCGCGACCAGGTGAGGCAGAGCGCCTGGAGGATCGGGCGGTCGAGGGCGGCCAGCGCGCCCGCGTCCCAGGCCTCCTCGTCCCCGCCGGCCTGGGCGTCGGCCGGGCGGGTGCCGCCGGCGGCGAGCACGGTGGTGACGATCGCGTCGGCCTCGCCGAGCGCGGCCAGCAGCTCGGGCTCGGCGCCGCGCAGCGAGGCGCAGTAGTAGGCCTTGGCCCGGGCGCCCTGGTCCTCGACGGCCCGGCAGAGCGTCTCCACGAAGGCGGTGTTGCCGCTCATGTGGTGGGCGCGGTAGTAGAGCACCGCGACGGTCGGGCCCTCGGTCGTACGGGCTTCGCGCTCCAGCGGGCCCCAGGCCGGGGCGGAGGCGGGCGGGGCGAAGCCGTGGCCGGTCAGCAGCACGGTGTCGGAGAGGAAGGCGCCCAGCTCGGCGAGGTTGGCCGCGCCGCCGTGGGCCAGGTAGGCGTGCGCCTCGGCGGCGATGCCGGCCGGGACGGTGGACAGCTCCATCAGCTGGGCGTCGGGGGCCTGCTCACCCGTCAGGACGATGACCGGGCGGGGGCCGGCCAGCAGCGTGTCCAGGCCCTCCTGCCAGGCGCGGCGCCCGCCGAGCAGGCGGACCACGACGAGCTCGGTGCCCTCCAGCAGCGCGGGCAGGTCCTCGGGGGTGAGTCGGGCCGGGTTGCCGAGCCGGTAGCGCACCGGGCCCTCGGAAGCGCGGGCGCTGAGCAGGTCGGTGTCGGACGTCGACAGCAGCAGGATCATATGAAGGCCCTCCCGGCCTCGTCGGTGGCCAGGGCGGCCGGGATCTGGGCCGGGTCGGCCGCAGAGGTGGCCGGAGCGGCCGCGCGGTCGACCGGGGTGGTCGTGGCGGCGGCCGGAACGGCCGTGATGGCGGCCGGGGACGCGGGCGCGGGCATGCGACAGCGCTGGAACATGTCTGCCTTCCTCGGGGTCCGCGCCCCGGGCCGGTGGAGGACGGCAGGAGTTCCTGGCTCCCGCGGCCGACCGGTCTACCGGTGAACCGCGGTCACAGTGGCGGGACCGCACCGGGTTCGCACCGGTTTCCTCCCCTGCGCCGTCGCTGGCGTGTGGGCGGCCCGCTGGGACCGCCCGTCAGCATCGTACGGGGTACGGCTGACCTGGGGGAGAGTGAGCTTTCGGACGTTCGGGCATGCGAGGCGACGACGAGGCGGGGGTGAAGCGGGGCCGAGGCGGGGCCGAAGCGGGGCCGAAGCGGGGCCGAAGCGGGAGGCGAGGCCGGTGGTGAAGCCGATGAGGTGGTCGGCGTGCGGCCGGGGTGCGGCCCGGGTGTGATGCAGCGGACGGAGGCAAGCGATCGGATCATCTGTATGCTCGCCGCCATGCCACCGACACCCGACGCCACCGCGCCGGGCGCCGCAGGACCCGACCGGGAGGTGCCCGACCGGGGGCGTGCGGACGCCTGCCCCGGAGCGCTTCGTCTGCATACGGCCGACGACGGCGCCCTCGCCCGGATCCGCCTGCCCGGCGGGCTGCTGACGGACCGTCAGGCCCTCGCGCTGGCCGAGGCGGCCGAGGCCCTCGGCGACGGTGAGCTGGAGACCACCTCGCGCGGCAACGTCCAGCTGCGCGGCCTGGCCCCGCACTGCGCGGCCGAGCTCGCCGACCGCCTGCGCGCCGTCGGACTGCTGCCCTCGGACACCCACGAGCGGGTCCGCAACATCGTCGCCTCGCCGGCGGCCGGACTGGACGCCGCGGGCGGCCCCGGCAGAGCCGATGTACAGGCCTGGGTGCGGGAGTTGGACGCACGACTGTGCGCGAGCGACTGGGCGGCCGGGCTCTCCGGCAAGTTCCTGTTCGCGCTGGACGACGGGCGGGGCGACGTCGCCGCGCTCGACGCCGATGTGACATTGATCGCAGGCCCGGACGGCACCCGGCTGCTGCGCCTCGGGCGCGCCGACCGCGGACACCCGGTCGAGGCCGGGCAGGAGGTGACGGCCGTGCTGGACGCGGCCCGCTCCTTCCTGGCGGTGCTGCGGACCAACGGGCGCAAGGCCTGGCACCTGCGCGAGGTCCCCGACCTGCTGCCGGCCGGCCCGGTGCCGCTGCCCGCCTTCGCCGGTGCCGCGCCCGCCGTCGGCGCGCTGCCCGGCGGGCTCTCGGTGGGACTGCGCTTCGGCCGGGCGGGCGCCGGACAGTGGCGGGCGCTGGTCGCCGCCTCGGCCGGCGAACTGCGACTGACCCCCTGGCGCGGAGCGGTGCTGCCCGGGGCTCCGGCCGACCGGCTGCCGGCGCTCGCCGCGGCCGGCTTCCGCACCGAGCCCGGCTCGGCCTGGGAGCGGGCCACCGCCTGCACCGGGCTGCCGGGCTGCGCCAAGTCGCTGGCCGACGTCCGCTCGGACGCGGCCCGGGCATTGGACTCCGGCGCCGCTGCGGCAGTCGGTGCCGCGTTGGACTCCGGTGCCGCGTTGGCCGCCGGCGCCGCTGCGGGAACGGGTCTCGCGGTGGGGGCCGGTGCCGGGCCCGCAGGTGTGCTGCCCGTCCACTGGTCGGGCTGTGAACGGCGCTGCGGCCACCCGGCCGGGCGCTGGGTGGACGTGCTCGCCACAGGGCGCGGCTACCGGGTGACGGTGAACGCCGCGGGAGCCGGTGCGACGGCTGCCGATGCGGTGGACGTCAAGGACGCGACGGGCGTCGACGTGACGAACGAGGAGATGGCCGAGGCGGTCGCCGAGGCCAGGAGGACCACGAAGTGATCGAGTACGAGAAGGACGGCGCGTCCATCTACCGCCAGTCCTTTGCCACCATCCGCGCGGAGGCCGATCTGGCCGCCCTTCCGGCGGACGTCTCCCAGGTCGCGGTGCGGATGATCCACGCCTGCGGGATGGTCGACCTGGTCGAGGACCTGGTGTACTCGCCCGGTGTGGTCGCCTCCGCGCGCGCCGCGCTGCACGCCGGTGCGCCCATCCTCTGCGACGTCAACATGGTCGCGAGCGGCGTCACCCGCAAGCGGCTGCCCGCCGACAACGAGGTGATCTGCACCCTCACCGACCCGTCGGTGCCCGAACTCGCCCGGAAGATGGGCAACACCCGCAGCGCCGCGGCCATGGAGCTGTGGCTGCCCCGGCTGGAGGGCGCGGTGGTCGCCGTCGGCAACGCGCCGACCTCGCTGTTCCGGCTGCTGGAGATGATCGAGGCGGGCGCACCGCGACCGGCCGCGGTGATCGGCGTTCCGGTCGGCTTCATCGGCGCCGCCGAGTCCAAGCAGGCCCTGGCGGAGCACCCGTCCGGCCTGGAGCACCTGGTGGTGCGCGGCCGGCGCGGGGGGCACGCGAG
>NZ_JBHVJT010000070.1:49900-53086 GCF_042798815.1 Kitasatospora sp. NPDC057738
CCTCGGCCCCGATGCCCAGGCCCTCGCGGACCTCGGACCCCGAGGGCAACGGGTCCAGGAAGGAGTGACGGAGCATCAGAACCCCACGGGCCGGCTGTACGGCGTCGGGCTCGGCCCGGGCGACCCGTCGCTGGTGACCGTCCGGGCCGCCGAGCTCATCGGCAAGGCCGACGTGGTGGCCTACCACAGCGCCCGGCACGGGCGGTCCATCGCGCGCTCGATCGCCGAGCGGTATCTGACGGGCGGTCAGATCGAGGAGAAGCTGGTCTACCCGCTCACCGTCGAGACCACCGACCACCCGGGCGGCTACCGCGGCGCGCTGGACGACTTCTACGAGGAGGCCGCCGCCCGGCTGGCCGCCCACCTGGACGCCGGGCGCGACGTGGTGGTCCTCGCCGAGGGCGACCCGCTCTTCTACGGCTCCTACCAGCACATGCACAAGCGGCTCGCGCACCGCTACCCGACCGAGGTGGTGCCGGGCGTGACCTCGCTCAGCGCGGCCGCCGCCCGGCTCGGACAGCCGCTGACCGAGGCCGAGGAGACGCTCACCGTCATCCCCGGCACGCTGCCCGAGGAGGAGCTGACGGCGCGGATCGCGGCCGCCGACTCTGCCGTGATCATGAAGCTGGGGCGCACCTTCCCGACCGTCCGCCGGGCCCTGGAGCGGGCCGGGCGGCTGGCGGACGCGCAGTACGTGGAGCGGGCCTTCATGGCGGGGGAGCGGGTCGCGCCGCTCGCCGAGGTCGAGGACGGGACGGTGCCGTACTTCTCGGTCGCGGTGCTGCCGAGCAAGGTCGCTCCGCTGGAGCCGGAGATCCGGCTGTCGGACGGCGTCGGCAGTGTGACCGTGGTCGGCACCGGGCCGGCCGGACCGCTCTGGCTGACCGCCGAGGCGCGCGGCGCGCTGTCCGAGGCCACCGACCTGGTCGGCTACACCACCTACCTGGACCGGGTGCCGGAACGGCCGGGGCAGCGGCGGCACGGCTCGGACAACAAGGTGGAGTCGGAGCGCGCCGAGTACGCCCTGGACCTCGCCCGGCGCGGCCACCGCGTCGCGGTGGTCTCCTCGGGCGACCCGGGGGTGTTCGCGATGGCCACCGCGGTGCTGGAGGTCGCCTGCGAGGAGGCGTACCGGGACGTCCCGGTACGGGTGCTCCCGGGGATGACCGCCGCCCATGCGGCCGCCTCCCGGGTCGGCGCCCCGCTCGGGCACGACTACGCGACGATCTCGCTCTCGGACCGGCTCAAGCCCTGGGACGTGGTGGCGAAGCGGCTGCGCGCCGCCGCCGGGGCGGACCTGGTGCTCGCGCTGTACAACCCGGGCTCGAAGTCCCGGACCACCCAGGTCGGTCTCGCCCGGGACCTGCTGCTGGAGTACCGGGCGCCGGAGACCCCGGTGGTGATGGCCCGCGACGTCGGCGGCCCGACCGAGCGGGTGCGGATCGTCCGGCTGGGCGAGCTGGACCCGGCGCTGGTCGACATGCGGACCGTCCTGCTGATCGGCTCCTCGCAGACCCGGGCGGTCGAGCGGGGCGGCGGCGTGGAGGTCGTCTGGACGCCGCGGCGGTACCCGGAGGAGTGACGGGCGACGGATGACAGCGAACAGATTTCATCATCTGTTCGCTGTCATCCGTCAGCTGTCATCCGCCATCCGTCGACTGTCGGCCGTCACCCGTTGGCGGCCGTTCGCCGGACCCCGGCCGCTGCTACCGGGTCGGCTTGGTGAGCAGCAGCTCCGTGTTGTGGTCCCCGTCCGTGCCCAGCAGTGCCGTCGGCCGGCCGTTCGGGTCGTTGTACGACAGCTCGCGGTAGAGCGCCGCGAGGTTGGCGTCCGAGGTGCTGCCGAAGTCCGTCCCGTACGGTGCGGAGGACTCGATCAGCGTGGTGAACAGCGAGAGCGTGCCGTCCCCGTTGTCCGCGATCTCGATGATCCGCCCGTGCTGCGGGTAGTCGATGTGCGAGGCGGTGTTGATCTCCCAGAACGCCCGCTCCGGCACCGCGTGGCCGTGCGGCGTGATCTTGTTCATGTGGGTGTGCCCGTTCACCCACGCGACCACGTTCGGGTAGCGCTGGAGCAGCGCCACCAGCTCGTTGCCGTCGTGCCGCCCCTCGAAGATGTTGCGCGGGTCCGGCAGCAGGTTGCCCATCGTGCCGCTGGTGTGGTGGCTGAAGACGAGGACCAGCTCGTCCGTGCTCCCACCGGTCACCTTGCGCCCGTCGGCGTCGTACCAGTGTCCGCTGTGCGCCTTCAACTGCTGCTCCAGCCAGCGCAGTTGCGCGGTGCCCAGCGAACCGTCGGCGAACCCGGCCTGGTTGGTGGTGTCCAGGCTGATGCCGACCACCTTCTCCGAGATGCGGAAGGTGTAGTAGAGCTTGCCGCTGTTGGCCATGTCCGAGGTGAAGCCGTGCCCGTACGGGCCCGCGCCGGTGACCGCCGGGTTCAGGTGGGCCTTGGCGAACTCCTTGAGCGTGAACGGCCGGCGGCGATCGTCCGGGGTGATCCTGCGCACCAGGTCACCGCTGGCGATCAGCTTCGCGAGCAGCAGCACGGCGCCCGCCGGGTCGCGGCGCAGCGAGTCCATCAGCTGGGCGGCCGTGGCGTCGTCGCAGCCCTCCAGCTTGTACTGGCCGGCGTACAGGTCGTTCAGCAGCCCGAGGTCCGGCAGCGAGCCCTCGATGCTGTCGTCGTGGTTGCCGACCGTGGTGTACCAGGGCGTGCGCAGGCCGGGCGCGTCGAAGGGGCGGCCGGCGGCGGACAGGAAGCCGGGTATCTGCGGGAAGCCCTTCGCCTTGTAGCCGTCGCTGTAGGAGAGTTCGGGGTTCCAGTAGGCGGCGTTGCCGGAGTTCTGCACTCCTTCGTAGCGGTTCGGGTCACCGGTGTTCTGGGCCAGCCGGCCGCCGCCCATGACCTTGAGGTACCAGTCGAGTTCGGCGAGCTCGTGGTTGTCGGTGTTGTCGCCGGTGGCCATCACCATGCTGAACGGCATCCCGGTGTAGGGGCCGCCGGCGAGCGAGTTGACCCGCTCGACGAGGGCCGAGACACCGCGGGCGTTCAGGGCCTCCTGCGGCCGGTAGGCGCTGCCGTTGAGCTTGGCCAGGTACTCGAAGCGCACCGGGGACTCGGTGTCCACCAGGTGCAGGTCGCTGAACTGGACGAAGCTGGCGAGGCCGGTCCGGCGGTCGTCC
>NZ_JBHVJT010000071.1:0-51792 GCF_042798815.1 Kitasatospora sp. NPDC057738
TCCGCACCCAGCGCCCCGGTGCCACCGGTCACCAGCACCGTGCCCGAGGGCGTCCCGAGCGGTTCGGCACCGTCCGGTCGGGCGGCCCGCACCAGGCGGCGGACGTACGTGCCGGCGCCCCGGACGGCGACCTGGTCCTCGGTGCCGGTCAGGACGGCGGCCAGCCGGGCGGCCGTCCTGGCGTCCTCGGCGGGCGGCAGGTCGACCAGCCCGCCCCAGCGTTCCGGCAGCTCCAGGGCGGCGGCCCGGCCGAGGCCCCAGAGCTGCGCCGCCACCGGGTCGGACGGACCGTCGGAGCGGCCCACCGACACCCCGCCCCGGGTGGCCAGCCAGAGCGGGGCGTCGATGCCCGCGTCGCCGAGCGCCTGGATCAGCGCGACGGCCGCCGGGACCGGCTCGGGGTGTCGGGCCGGGCAGGCGACCACGCCGGCCGGGGCGGCCGCGAGCTCGCGCAGCCGGGCGGCCAGGGAGGCCCGGGTGGCCCCGGGGTCGAACTCCAGCAGGACCACGTCGGCACCGGCGGCGGCCAGCAGCCGCTGGGCGTCGGTGTCCCCCGGGGTCGCGACGACCAGCCAGGTGCCGGTGAGCGTGCCCGCGGCGGGCGCGTCGGCGAGCGGCTTCCAGCGGACCCGGTAGCGCCAGGAGTCGATGACGGCCTCGTCCCGGCGGCGGCGCCGGAAGGAGGACAGCGCGGGCAGCACGGCCCGCAGCTCCCCCTGGTCCGCGTCCACGCCGAGGGCGCCGGTCAGTTCGGCCACGTCCTCGCGCTCGACGGCGGCCCAGAACCGGCCCTCGGCGGTGCCCTCCACTCCCTCGGCCGCGGCGGCGGGAGGAGCGGCGGGACGGGCCCAGTAGGACTGGTGCTGGAAGGCGTACGTGGGCAGCGCGACCCGCCCCTCGCCACGGCCCGCGAAGGCCGCCGGCCAGTCCACGGCGGCACCCGCCGTCCAGAGCGCGCCGACGGCGGCGTGGAAGGTGCGCACGCCGTCGTGGCCTGCGCCGCGCAGCAGCGGCGCGAAGGCGCCCTCGGCGCCGGCGTGCTGGGCCATCCCGCACAGCACGCCGTCGGGGCCGAGCTCGGCGAAGCGGGTGACGCCCCGTCGGCCCAGGGCGTCGACGCCGTCGGCGAAGCGGACGGCCTCCCGGACCTGGCGCAGCCAGTAGTCGGGGGTGGTGAGCAGGCCGGGTTCGGCGATCCCGCCGGTCAGGTTGGAGACGATCGGAACGCGCGGCTCGGCGAAGGTCAACTCCGCCAGCACGGAGGCGAATTCGGTGATCATCGGCTCCATCAGGGCCGAGTGGAAGGCGTGCGAGACCGTCAGCCGGCGGATCTTGCGACCCTCGGCCTTCCAGCGCGCGGCGTACTCCTCGATCGTTTCGACCGGACCGGAGACCACGAGGGAGGTCGGGCCGTTGACGGCCGCCACGTCCAGGCGGTCACCGATCTCCGAACGCACCTCGGCCTCGGCGGCCTGCACCGCCAGCATCGCCCCGCCGCTCGGCAGCGCGTCCATCAGCCGACCGCGCGCCGCCACCAGGGCGCACGCGTCCGCCAGCGAGAACACCCCGGCGCAGTGCGCCGCCGCCACCTCACCGATCGAATGCCCGAGCAGCACGTCCGGGACCACGCCCCAGGACTCCAGCAACCGGAACGACGCCACCTCGACCGCGAACAGCCCGGCCTGCGCCCACACCGTACGGTCCAGATCCTCCGCACCCGAGAAGACGACCTCGCGCACCGACCGCCCGAGCCTCCCGTCCAGCTCCGCACAGACCGCATCGAACGCCGTCGCGAACACCGGGAACGCCTCGTACAACCCCCGGCCCATGCCGACCCGCTGCGCCCCCTGACCGGTGAACAGGAACGCCGTCCGCCCCTCGGTCGAGACCCCGGTCAGCACGTCCTGGGCGGAACGTCCCTCGGCCAGCGCCGCCAGCCCCTCGCCGAGGCCGACGGCCGAGTCCCCGAGGACCACCGCGCGGTGCTCCAGCGCCGCCCGGGTGACGGCCAGCGCGTGCCCCGCGGCCGCCGGGTCGGGCCCGGTCGCCGCGAACTCGGCCAGCCTCGCCGCCTGTCCGCGCAGCCCCTCCGGGCTCTTCGCGGACACCGGCCAGAGCGCCGGGCCGCCGTTCTCCACCGCTTCCGGTGCGGGCAGCGGATCGCCCTGCTCCAGGATGACGTGGGCGTTGGTGCCGCTGATCCCGAAGGAGGACACGCCCGCGCGGCGCGGACGGTCCGCCTCCGGCCAGGGCCGGGCCTCGGTCAGCAGTTCCACCGCGCCCGCCGACCAGTCCACGTGGGGCGTCGGCTGCTCGGCGTGCAGGGTGGCGGGCAGCAGGCCGTGGCGCATCGCCTGCACCATCTTGATGATGCCCGCGACACCGGCCGCCGACTGGGTGTGGCCGATGTTGGACTTGATCGAGCCCAGCCACAACGGCTCGTCGCCGCGGTCCCGGCCGTAGGTCGCCAGCAGCGCCTGGGCCTCGATCGGGTCGCCGAGCCGGGTGCCGGTGCCGTGCGCCTCCACCACGTCCACCTCGGAAGGGGCGAGCCGCGCGGAGGCCAGCGCCTGCCGGATCACCCGGCGCTGCGAGGGGCCGTTCGGCGCGGTCATCCCGTTGGAGGCGCCGTCCTGGTTGACCGCGCTGCCGCGCACCACAGCCAGCACCTCGTGCCCGTTGCGGCGCGCGTCCGACAGCCGCTCCAGCAGCAGCAGTCCGACGCCCTCACCCCAGCCGGTGCCGTCCGCGCCGGCGCCGAAGGAGCGGCACCGCCCGTCCGAGGCGAGGCCCTGCTGGGCGCTGAAGGCGTGGAAGACCTCCGCGTTGGTCAGCACGGTCACCCCGCCGGCCAGCGCCAGCGTGCACTCCCCGGCGCGCAGCGCCTGGACGGCCAGGTGCAGCGCCACCAGCGAGGAGGAGCACGCGGTGTCCACCGTGACCGCCGGGCCCTCCAGCCCGAACACGTACGCCACCCGGCCGGAGAGCACGCTGGTCGCTCCGCCGGCCAGGACGTACCCCTGGTCGGCGTCGGCCGCACCGACCCCGTAGCCGGAGGAGGTCGCGCCGACGAACACCCCGGTCCGGGTGCCGCGCACGGTGTCCGGCGCGATCCCGGCCCGTTCGAAGGCCTCCCAGCCGCTCTCCAGCAGCAGCCGCTGCTGGGGGTCCATGGCGAGGGCCTCGCGCGGGGAGATCCCGAAGAACGCGGCGTCGAAGCGCTCGGCGCCGTCCAGGAACCCGCCCTGGGCGGCGAGGTCGCTCGCCGCGGCGTCCGCGCCGAGCCCGTCCGCCCTCCAGCCGCGCTGCTCGGGGAAGGGCGCGATCGCGTCGCCGGCCCGTTCGACCAGCCGCCAGAGGTCCTCCGGCGAGGAGACGTCGCCGGGGTAGCGGCACGCCATCGACACGATCGCCACGGGTTCGCTGACCGCGGCGGTCAGTTCACGGTTTCGGGCGCGAAGCTTCTCCGTCTCCTTGAGGGAAGCTCGCAACGCTTCGACATAGTCCTGGGTAGAGGCCATCGCAAGCTCCGTACTGCGGTCAGGAATCACGTTCGCCGAGGGCCAGCCTCAGCAGGCTTTCGCCGTCCATCTCGTCGATCGACTCGATGGCGGTCACGGGTGCGGCGTCCTCGGCGGCGGGCGCGGACTCCTGCGAGGCGAGCCGCAGCAGCGGCTCCAGCAGTCCGGACTCGCGCAGCCGGGACACCGGGACGGTGAGCAGGGCGCGGCGCGCCTGCTCCGCCTCGTCGGCGTCGAGGGCGTCGTCGCCGAGCAGTTCGGCCGTGATCTGCTCGGCCAGCGCCCTCGGGGTGGGGTGGTCGAAGATCAGGGTGGCGGGCAGGGCCAGCCCGGTGGCCGCGGTCAGCCGGTCGCGCAGTTCGACCGCGGTCAGCGAGTCGAACCCCAGGTCGCGGAAGGCCCGGTCGGCGACGACCGACCCGGCCGCGCTGTGGCCGAGGACCAGCGCGGCCTGCTGCTGCACGGTCTCCAGCAGCAGGGCGAGGCCGTCCTCACCGGACAGCCCGGCGAGGCGCTCGCGCAGCGCGGTGCCGTCCTGCGGGCCGCCGGCGGCACCCGCGGCGAGGACCTGCCGCACCTCGGGGACGTCCTCGATCAGCGGCTGCGGGTGGTACGCGGTGAAGCCGGGCACGAAGGCCTGCCAGTCCACGTCCGCGACGGTCACGCAGACGTCGCCGGTCCGGATCGCCGTGTCCATCGCCTCCAGGGCGAGGTCCGGGGCCATCGCCCGCAGGCCGCGGCGGCGCAGGAACTCCTCGGCGTCGGCGCCGCCGGCCATGCCCTCGCCCGCCCACGGGCCCCAGGCCACGGAGGTGGCCGCCAGCCCGCGGGCCCGGCGGTCGACGGCGAGGGCGTCCAGCGCGGCGTTCGCCACCGCGTACGCGGACTGCCCGCCGCTGCCCCAGACGCCGGCGACGGAGGAGAAGAGCACGAAGTAGTCGAGGGGGGTGTCCCCCAGCAGCTCGTCCAGGCAGACCGCGCCTTCGGCCTTGCCGTCCACGATCGCCGCGAACCCGGCGCGCGCGGTGCTGCCGAACGGCGTCGGGTCGCCGACGCCGGCCGCGTGCACCACGCCGCTCAGCGGGAACTCCGCCGGGACGGCGGCCAGCACCCCGGCCATCCCTTCCCGGTCCGCCGTGTCGCAGGCGGCGACGGTCACCCGGGCGCCCAGCGCCTCCAGTTCCGCGACCAGCTCCGCCGCCCCCGGCGCCGTCGGGCCCCGGCGGGAGACCAGCACCAGGTGGGGGACGCCCTGCCCGGCCAGCCGGCGCGCCACGGCGGCGCCCAGCGCTCCGGTACCGCCGGTGACCAGGACGGTGCCGGTGGCGGGGGCGGGGTCGGCCGTCACCGGCCCGGTTCCCGCCGGGACCAGCCGGCGGGCGAAGGTCCCGGTGGCCCGGACGGCGACCTGGTCCTCGGTTCCGGACAGCACCTCGGCCATCCGGTCACCGAGCACCGGCCCCGCCGGACCGCAGACGTCCACCAGCCCGCCCCACAGGCCGGGCAGCTCCAGGCCGACCACCCGGCCCAGGCCCCAGATCCGGGCGTGTCCGGGCCGGACGGTCTCCTCCTCGCGCACGGTCACCGCGCCGGAGGTGACCCACCAGAGCGGCACCCGCAGGTCCAGGGCGGTGAGCGCGTCGATCAGGTCCAGGGCGTCGGCGACGGGATCGGCTTCCGGGGCCGTGCCGGGGAAGGCGAGCACCCCGGCCGGGTCCGCGATCCGGGCGAGGTCGTCCGCCAGCCGCTCGGTCGTGGTCCGCACCACCCGGGCGCCCGCCCGCTCCACGGCGGACAGGCAGGCCTCGGCCAGGTCGGACCCCGGGGCGCCGGACTCCGCCGCCCCGGCGGGCAGCACCGCCAGCCAGCTGCCGGTCAGCAGCGGCGGAACGGCCGCGGTGGGCACCGGCTTCCAGGTGATCCGGTAGCGCCAGGCGTCGGACGTCTCCTCCGGCCGGGCGGGGTGACGCGCGACGGGCGGCTGCGCCCAGTAGTGCTGCCGGTCGAAGGCGTACCGGGGCAGCAGCGCCCGGTGCCCGCCCCAGTCGGCGTAGACGGCCGGCCAGTCCACGGCCGTCCCGGCGGTCCAGAGCGCGCCGAGCGCGGCCAGGGCGCTCTCCGTCTCGTCCCGCTCGCGGCGCAGCAGCGGCGCGAACGTGCCCTTGGCGTCGGCCTGTCGGGCCAGGGCGGACAGCACGCCGTCGGGGCCGAGCTCGGCGAAGCGGGTCACGTCCTGGCCGCCCAGGGTGTCGACGCCGTCGGCGAAGCGGACGGTCTCCCGGACGTGGCGCAGCCAGTAGTCGGGGGTGGTGAGCAGGCCGGGCCCGGCGATCCCGCCGGTCAGGTTGGAGACGAGCGGAATGCGCGGCTCGGCGAAGGTCAACCCGCCGAGCACGGCGGCGAATTCGGCGAGCATCGGCTCCATCAGGGCCGAGTGGAAGGCGTGCGAGACGGTCAGCCGACGGGTCTTGCGGCCCTGGGAAGCCCACTCGACCGCGAACTCCTCGACCACCTCGACGGGGCCGGAAACCACCACCGAACGCGGCCCGTTGACGGCCGCCACGTCCAGCCGGTCACCGATCTCCGCCCGCACCTCGGCCTCGGTGGCCTGCACGGCGAGCATCGCCCCGCCGCTCGGCAGCGCGTCCATCAGCCGACCACGCGCCGCCACCAGGGCGCACGCGTCCGCCAGCGAGAACACCCCGGCGCAGTGCGCCGCCGCCACCTCACCGATCGAATGCCCGAGCAGGAACTCCGGGACCACGCCCCAGGACTCCAGCAGCCGGAACGACGCGACCTCGACCGCGAACAGCCCGGCCTGCGCCCACACCGTCCGGTCCAGATCCTCGACGCCGTCGAGGACGACCTCCCGCACCGACCGCCCGAGCCTCGCGTCCAGCTCCGCGCAGACCGCGTCGAAGGCCGCCGCGAACGCGGGGAAGGCCTCGTACAGCCCCCGGCCCATGCCGACCCGCTGCGCCCCCTGCCCCGTGAACAGGAACGCCGTCCGGCCCTCGCCGGCCGGGTCGCCCGCGGCCAGCGCGTCGAGCTCGGCGGTGAACGCCTCGCGGTCGCCGCCGAGCAGGACCGCGCGGTGCTCCATGACGGTACGGGCGAGCAGCCCGCGCCCGACGTCCACCGGTCCGGCCTCCGGCGTGGCGGCCACGAAGGCCCGCAGCCGGCGCGCCTGGGCCCGCAGGCCGTCGGCCGTCCGGGCCGAGAGCGGCCAGGGCACGAGGGCCGGGGAGCTCGCCGGTTCGGGGGCCACGAGGGCCTCGCCCTGCTCGATGACCACGTGGGCGTTGGTGCCGCTCACCCCGAAGGAGGAGATCGCCGCCCGGCGCGCCCGGTCCGCCTCCGGCCACGGCCGGGCCTCGGTCAGCAGCTCGACCGCGCCCGCCGACCAGTCCACCAGCGGGGTCGGCTCGTCCACGTGCAGGGTGGCCGGCAGCACGCCGTGCCGCATCGCCAGCACCATCTTGATCACGCCCGCCACCCCGGCCGCGGCCTGGGTGTGGCCGAGGTTGGACTTCACCGATCCGAGCAGCAGCGGACGGCCCTCGGGCCGGCCCTGGCCGTACGTGGCGAGCAGCGCCTGGGCCTCGATCGGGTCGCCGAGGCGGGTGCCGGTGCCGTGCGCCTCCACCGCGTCCACCTCGGCGGGCGAGAGTCCGGCGGCGGCCAGGGCCTCCCGGATCACCCGCTGCTGGGACGGCCCGTTGGGGGCCGTCAGCCCGCTGGAGGCGCCGTCCTGGTTGACCGCGCTGCCCCGCACCACCGCGAGCACCTCGTGGCCGAGCCGCCGGGCGTCGGAGAGCCGCTCCACCAGCAGCACGCCGGCGCCCTCGGCCCAGCCCATCCCGTCGGCGGCGGCGGCGAAGGACTTGCAGCGGCCGTCCGCGGCCACGCCCTGCCCGCCGCCCAGCGAGCCGAACACCTCGGGCGCGGCCATCACGGTCACCCCGCCGGCCAGCGCCAGGTCGCACTCCCCGCCCCGGAGGGCCTGCACGGCCAGGTGCAGGGCGACCAGCGAGGAGGAGCAGGCGGTGTCCACGGTGACCGCGGGGCCCTCCAGGCCGAGGGCGTAGGCCACCCGGCCGGAGACCACGCTGCCCGCGGTGGCGGTGCCGAGGTAGGCCTCGGCGCCCTCGCCCCCGCCGGGGAGGTAGTCGTGGTACATCATCCCGGCGAACACCCCGGTCCGGCTGCCCCGCAGCCGCTCCGGGTCCAGTCCGGCGTACTCGAAGGCCTCCCAGGAGGCTTCGAGGAACAGCCGCTGCTGCGGGTCCATCGCCAGCGCCTCACGCGGCGAGATCCCGAAGAACGCCGGGTCGAACCAGCCCGCCTCGTGCACGAAGCCGGCCTGCCGCGCACCGTCGCCGCCCAGGGCCGCGAGGTTCCAGCCGCGGTCGGTGGGCAGTCCCGACTGGCCCTCGCCGCCGGTGGCGACCAGCCGCCACAGCTCCTCCGGGCTGGCGATCCCGCCGGGCAGCCGGCAGGCCATCCCGACGATCGCGATCGGCTCCCGGGCCTTCTCGTGCACCTCGCGCAGCTCCTGGCGGGCCTCCTGCAACGCGGCCGTGGCCTGGCGCAGGTACCGGAGCAGCTCTTCTTCCCTGGTCACGCTCATGTCGTCTCCCCCGGATCTCACTGCGACTGGTCGAGGATCTGGAACAGCTCCTCCGCGGTCGCCGTCTCCAGGCTCGCCGCACTGTCGGTGGTGCCGAACTCGCCGAATCGGGCGGCCAGTTCGCGTAGCCGTCGGCCGACCTCGGCCCGCTCGGAGCCGTCGGTGCCGACGTTCTTCAGGACTTCCTCGAACCTGGCCAGCTCGTCCAGGGCGCTCGCGGCCGGGGCGGTCGGCGCCGGGGCGAGCTCGTCCCGGAGGTGACGCGCCAGGTCCAGCGGCGTGGGGTAGTCGAAGATCAGCGTCGCCGGCAGCCGCAGCCCGGTGGCCAGGGCCAGCCGGTTGCGCAGCTCGACGCCGGTGAGCGAGTCCATGCCGACCTTCAGGAAGCCCCGCTCGGCACCGACCGAGCCCGCCGAGTCGTGGCCCAGCACCGTGGCGGCCTGGGTGCGCACCAGGTCGAGCAGCGCCTCCAGCCGCTCCCGGTCGGAGAGGCCGGCCAGCCGCTCGGGCAGGTGCGCGTCGCGGGCCGCGGCCCCGGTCCGACCGCCCGCCCCGGGCGCCGTCGGCGCCGCGGGGATCAGACCGCGCAGCAGCGGGGGCAGCAGCCCCTGGGTCCGCAGCGCGGCGGTGTCCAGGTTGATCGGCACGACCACGGCGGTGCCGGCGGCCAGACCCGCGTCGAACAGCGCCAGGCCCTCCGCGGTGGACACCGGCGTCATGCCGAGCCGGCGCACCCGGTTGACGTCCAGTTCGGTCAGGTTCCCGGTCATCCCGGTCGGCTGCGCCCACGGGCCCCACGCGAAGGAGACCGTGTCCAGCCCCTCCGCCCGGCGGGCCTGGGCGAAGGCGTCCAGGAAGGCGTTGGCCGCGGCGTAGTTGGCCTGGCCCGCGCCGCCGAAGGTGCCGGCCGCCGAGGAGAAGAGGTGGAAGCCGGACAGTCCGGTGCCGCGGGTCAGCTCGGCCAGGTGCAGCGCACCGCCGACCTTGGCGTGCAGGACCCGGTCGACGCGCGCCGGGTCGAGCCCGACGAGCACGCCGTCGTCCAGTTCGCCGACCGCGTGCACGACGGTGCGCAGCGGGGCGTCGGCCGGGATGCCGGCCAGCAGCGCGGCCGCCGCCGTGCGGTCGCCCACGTCGCAGGCCGCGATCTCGGCCTCGGCGCCCAGGTCGGCCAGTTCGGCGACCAGTTCGGCGGCGCCGGGGGCCTGCGGTCCGCGCCGGCCGGCCAGCACCAGGTGCCGGACGCCGTGCTCGGTCACCAGGTGCCGGGCCAGCGCCTGGCCCAGGGTGCCGGTGCCGCCGGTGATCAGCACGGTGCCGTCCGGGTCGAACACCGGGGTGTCCGGCCGGGCCGGTACGGCCAGTCGGGCCAGCCTCGGCACCCGCACGGCGCCGGACCGCAGCGCGGCCTGGGGCTCGTCGGTGCCCAGCGCGGCGAGCAGGGCGGGGGCGGTGTCCTCGTGGCCGTCCTCGTCGAGCAGCACGAACCGGCCGGGGTGCTCGGACTGGGCGGACTTCAGCAGGCCCCAGGCCGCCGCCGCGGGCAGGTCGGCGGGGGCCTCGGCCGGGTCGGCCGCGACGGCGCCCCGGGTGACCAGCACCAGGCGGGAGGAGCCGAAGCGGTCGTCGGCGAGCCACTGCTGGGCCAGCGCCAGCGCCGTGTGGGTGACGGTGCGGACCGCCTCGGCCGGGTCACCGCCGGTGGCGCCGGCGAGCGGGACCAGGACGGTCGCGGGCTCGTCGGTGCCGCTGAGCGCCGCCGCCACCGCGGCCAGGTCCCGGTGGCGCTCGGGCGGGGCGCCGGCGGCGGTGAGCCGCTCGGCGAGCCCGGACGGGTCGTCACCGGCCAGCAGCAGGCGGCCGGGCCGGGTGTCCCCGGCCGGCGCGGCCCCGGTCCACTCGACCTGGAACAGCGACTGTCCGGGGGCCGGGGCGGTGCCGAGGCCGTCCGGCACCGGCCGGGAGACCAGCGCCTCGACCGAGGCGACGGCGAGCCCGGTGTCGTCCGCGGCCTGGAGGGTGATCCCGTCCGCCTCGGCGAAGGCCAGCCGGACCCGCAGCGAGGTGACGCCCCGCTGGTGGCAGCCGACCCCGCGCCAGGCGAACGGCAGCTCGGCCCGGGCCCGTTCACCGCGCTCGGACTCGCGCAGCGCCCGCAGCATGCCGATGCCGTGCAGCGCCGCGTCCAGCAGCGCCGGGTGGACGCCGAAGCGCTCGGCGTCCGGGCCCGGCTCCGGCAGGGACACCTCGGCGAAGATCTGCTCGTCCCGGCGCCAGGCGGCGCGCAGGCCCTGGAAGGTCGGCCCGTACGCGTAGCCGCGCGCCTCCAGCTCCTGGTAGAAGCCGCCGAGGTCGATCGGCTCGGCGTCCCGCGGCGGCCACTGGGCGAGGTCGAACGCCGGGGCGGGCGGCTCCGGGGCCAGGGTCGCGGTGGCGTGCCGGGTCCAGCCGTCGGTGCCGGCGGCGGCCGTGCAGTCGTCCGGCCGGGAGTAGACGGTCAGCATCCGGCGTCCCGCGGCGTCCGGGGCCTGGACGACGGCCTGCAGGCGTACCGCGCCGTGCTCCGGCAGGAGCAGCGGGGTCTCCAGGGTGAGCTCCTCGACGTGGCCGCAGCCGACCTGCGCGCCGGCCTGCACCGCGATCTCGACGAAGGCCGTACCGGGCAGCAGGACGGTGCCGAGCACGGCGTGGTCGGCCAGCCAGGGCTGGGAGCGGCGGGAGAGCCGGCCGGTCATCAGGACGGCGTCCAGCCCGGCGAGGTCGGCGGCGGCGCCGAGCAGCGGGTGCCCGGTGGCGCCGAGCCCGGCCGTGGCGGCCTCGGCCGCGCCGGAGCCGGCACCTGAGCCGCCGAGCCAGTAGCGCCTGCTCTGGAAGGCGTAGGTGGGCAGGTCGACGGTGCGGGCGCCGAGGCCGCCGAGCAGCTGCGCCCAGTCCACGGCGAGGCCGCGCACGTGCGCCTCGGCGGCGGAGGTCCACAGCCGGTCCAGGCCGCCCTGGTCGCGCCGCAGCGAGCCGACCACGGCGCCGCCGCCGGTGACGGCCTCGTCCAGGTCGTCCAGGGTCTCCTGGATGCCGACGGTGTGCATCGGGTGCGGGCTGGCCTCGACGAAGTGCCGGTAGCCCTCGGCCGCGACGGCGCGCACGGCCTGCTCGAAGCCGACCGTGTTGCGCAGGTTGCGGTACCAGTACCCGGCGTCCAGCTCGGCGGAGTCCGTCCAGCGGCCGAGCGCGGTGGAGTAGAAGGAGACCGCGGAGGAACGCGGGGTGATCCCGGCGAGTTCCGCGACCAGCCGCTCCTCGACGGCCTCGACCTGGGCCGAGTGCGAGGCGTAGTCGACCGCGATCCGGCGGACCCGGACCCCGTCCGCCTCGCAGCCGGCGAAGAACTCCTCCAGGGCCCCGGTCTCGCCCGAGACCACCACGGAGGAGGGCCCGTTGACGGCGGCGACGGAGATCCGCCCCGCCCACGGGGCGATCCGTTCCCCGGCCTTCGCGGCGGGGAGCGCGACCGAGACCATGCCGCCCTTGCCGGACAGCGCGGTGATCGCCCGGCTGCGCACGGCCACCACCCGGGCGGCGTCCTCCAGCGACAGCGCGCCGATCACGCAGGCGGCCGCGATCTCGCCCTGCGAGTGGCCGATCACCGCGTCCGGTTCGACGCCCCAGGAGCGCCAGACCGCGGCGAGCGAGACCATCATCGCCCACAGGGCCGGCTGCACCACGTCGACCCGGTCCAGCGCGGCCGCGCCCTCGACGCCGCGCACCACGTCCACCAACGACCAGTCGGTGTACGGGGCGAGCGCCTCGTCGCAGGCGGCGATGTGCTCGGCGAAGACCTCCGAGGAGTCCATCAGCCCGGCGGCCATGCCGGCCCACTGGGCGCCCTGGCCGGCGAACACGAACACGGTGCGGCCGTTCACGGCCGAGCCGGTCGGGGTGCCCTCGGGGGTCTGCCCCGCGGCCAGCCCGGCGAGGCCGCCGCGCAGCTCGGCCCGGTCGGCGGCGAGCACCACGGCGCGCTCGGCGAACGGGGTGCGGGTGGTCGCCAGCGAGTAGGCGAGGTCGCCGAGGTCCGCCGCGGGCTCGGCGTCCAGGTGTGCCAGCAGCCGTTCGGCCTGCTCGCGCAGGGCCTGCGGGCCGCGGGCGGAGAGCACGAAGGGCAGCGTGCCGGCCGCGCGTTCCGCGCGCGGCTCCTCCTCGGGCTCCGGGGCCTGCTCCAGGACGGCGTGGGCGTTCGTGCCGGTCCCGCCGAAGGAGGAGACGCCGGCCCGGCGCGGGCCCTCGGTGCTCGGCCAGGGGCGGGCCTCGGTCAGCAGCTCGACCCGGCCCGCGCTCCAGTCGACGTGCGGGGTCGGCTCCTCGGCGAACAGGGTCGGCGGCAGGACGCCGGCGCGCAGCGCCATCACGGTCTTGATCACACCGGCGACGCCGGAGACGGACTGGGTGTGCCCGATGTTGGACTTCAGCGAGCCGAGCCCGACCGGCCGGTCCTCGGGGCGGTCCTGACCGTACGTCGCGATCACGGCCTGGGCCTCGATCGGGTCGCCGAGCGAGGTGCCGGTGCCGTGCGCCTCGACCAGGTCGATGTCGCTCGGCCGTACCCCGGCGCTGGCCAGCGCCTGGCGGATGACCCGCTGCTGGGACGGCCCGTTGGGCGCGGTCAGGCCGTTGGAGGCGCCGTCCTGGTTGGTCGCCGAGCCGGTGTACAGGGCGAGCACGGGGTGGCCGTTGCGGCGCGCCTCCGAGAGGCGCTCCAGGACCACCACGCCGACGCCCTCGCCCCAGTTGGTGCCGTCGGCGGAGGCGGCGAACGCCTTGCAGCGGCCGTCCGGCGCCAGTCCGCGCTGGCGGCTGAACTCGGTGAAGGAGACCGGGGTGGGCAGCACGGTGACGCCGCCGGCCAGGGCCAGCGTGCACTCGCCGTTGCGCACCGCCTGCCAGGCGAGGTGCAGCGCCACCAGCGAGGAGGAGCAGGCGGTGTCCACGGTGACCGCCGGGCCCTCCAGGCCGAGCGTGTACGCGAGCCGCCCGGACACCGCGGCGGTGCCCGTCCCGGCCAGGAAGAAGCCCTCGGAGGCGGCGATGCCGTCCTGCGCGTCCACGCCGTAGCCCTGGAAGGAGGTGCCGACGTAGACGCCGGCCTTGGCGCCGGCCATCGTCGCCGGGTTGATCCGGGCCCGCTCCAGCGCCTCCCAGGCCGCCTCCAGCAGCACCCGCTGCTGGGGGTCCAGGGTGATCGCCTCGCGCGGGCTGATGCCGAAGAACTCGGCGTCGAAGTGGCCGGCGCCCTCCAGGAAGCCGCCCTCGCGGACGTAGGTGGTGCCGGGCCGGTCCGGGTCGGGGTGGTAGAGCGCGTCCAGGTCCCAGCCGCGGTCGGCGGGGAACGGGGTGACGGCGTCCTGGCGGCCCAGCACCAGCTCCCACAGGTCCTCCGGGGAGCGGACGCCGCCGGGGAAGCGGCAGCCGATGCCGACGATGGCGATCGGGTCGTCGTCCGCGGGCGCCGCGCCGTGCTCCGGCGCGGGGGCCGCGGTGGCCGGGGCGCCGAGCAGCAGGGTGGCCAGGTGGTCGGCGACGGCGGCCGGCGTCGGGTGGTCGAAGACCATGGTGGCCGGCAGCCGCAGCCCGGTGGCGGTGCGCAGCCGGTTGCGGACCTCGACCGCCATGATCGAGTCCAGGCCGACCTCGCGGAACGCCCGGGCGGGCTCGACGTCCCCGGGTCCGGGGTAGCCGAGCACGGCGGCGGTGTGGGTGCGGACCAGGTCGAGGACGACCCGGCCGCGCTCGCCCGCGGGGAGGGCGGCCAGCCGCTGGGCGAACTCGCCCTCGCCGGCGGGCGCCGCGGTCTGCGGCCCGGAGTCGGCGAGCGCCTCCCGGGCCTCGGGGATCTCGTCGATCAGCGGCCGCTCGCGGGCGGCGCTGTAGGCCGGGGCGAAGGCGGCCCAGTCGATGTCGGCGACGGTCAGCAGGGTCTCGTCGTCGGCGAGCGCCTGGCCGAGCGCGGTGACCGCGAGCTGCGGGTCCATCAGGGCCAGGCCCCGCCGGCCGAGGACGGCCATCGCCTCGTCGGTGGCCATGCCGCCGCCGGCCCAGCCGCCCCAGGCGACCGAGGTGGCGCGCAGCCCGAGCGAGCGCCGGTACTGGGCGAGCGCGTCCAGGCGGGCGTTGGCGGCCGCGTAGGCGGCCTGGCCGCTGCCGCCCCAGACGGCCGCGCCGGAGGAGAACAGGACGAAGGCCTCCAGGTCGTCCCCGGCGAGTTCGTGCAGGTGGACGGCGCCGGCGACCTTGGCCTCCAGGGTGGCGGCCAGTTCCGCGACGTCGGTGTGCAGCACGGGCGTGCTCTGGGCGACGCCGGCCGCGTGCACGACGGCGGTGAGCTCCGGCAGCCGCGCCAGCAGGGCGGCGACGGCGGAGCGGTCGGTGACGTCCACGGCCTCGATCCGGACCTCGGCGCCGAGCGCGGTCAGCTCCGCGGCCAGCTCCGCGGCGCCGGGGGCGGCCGGTCCGCGCCGGCCGGCCAGCACCAGCCGTTCGGCGCCGGCCCGGGCCAGCCAGCGGGCCACGTGGCCGCCGACGGCGCCCGTCCCGCCGGTGACCAGGACGGTGCCGCGGGGCTGCCAGCCGTCCGTGCCCGCGGCGTCCTCGCGCGGGGCCCGGACCATCCGGCGGCCGAAGACGCCGGCGGCCCGCAGGGCCACCTGGTCCTCGCCGGAGCCGCCGTGGAGCACGGCGGCCACCCGGGCGAGGGCGCGGTCGTCCGGGTCGGCGGGCAGGTCGAGCAGGCCGATCCGACGGCCGGTGAGTTCCAGTCCGGCGGTCAGGCCGAGGCCCCAGGCGCCGGCCTGCTCCGGGCGGGTCAGCGGGTCGGCGGCCCCCACCGAGACCGCGCCCCGGGTGGCGATCCAGAGCGGTGCCGTGCCGCCGGCCGCCTCCACGGCCCGGACCAGGGCGACGGTGCGGGCCAGCCCGCGGGAGAGCACCGGGTGGTCCGGGTGGGTCTCCTCGTCCAGGGCCAGCAGGGAGAGCACGCCGGCCGGCCCCTCGGCCACCGCCTCGGCGATCCGCTCGCCGAGGCCGTCGCCGGACGGGTCGTCGGCGGCGGGCGAGACGGTCACCACGCGGGCCCCGTGCTCGCCGAGCGCCCGCGCGCAGAACGCGGCGGTCCCGTCGTCCTCGCCGCCCGGGACGACCAGCAGCCAGGTGCCGGAGAGTTCGGCGCCCTCGGTGCGGGCGATGCGCCGCCAGCGCACCCGGTAGCGCCAGTTGTCGATGGTGGAGCCGTCCCGGCGGCGCGCCCGCCAGGAGGAGAGCACCGGCAGCGCGGGCGCGGCGGCGGCCAGCGCGGCGCGGGCGTCCGGGTCGTCCACGCCGAGTGCCTCGGCCAGCCCGGCCGGGTCGGCCTCGGAGACCGCCGCCCAGAACCGCTCCTCGGCCGGGTCGCGCAGGGCGTCGCCGGCCGCGGCGCCGTGCGCCGTCGGCAGGTCGAGCCAGTAGCGCTGCCGCTGGAACGCGTAGGTGGGCAGCTCGACGGCGGTGGCCGGGACGCCGCCGAGGACCGCGGACCAGTCCGGGCGGGCGCCGTGGACGTGCGCCTCGGCGAGCGAGCGCAGGAACCGGGCCGGGCCGCCCTCGTCGCGGCGCAGGGTGCCGACCACGGTCACCTCGCCGGTGCCGGGGAGCTCCTCGGCGGCCTCTTGCACGCCGGGGCCCAGCACCGGGTGCGGGCTGGACTCGACGAAGGTGCGGTAGCCGTCCTCCAGCAGGGAGCGGACGGCGTGGGCGAACCGGACGGGCTCGCGCATGTTGCGGTACCAGTAGGCGGTGCCCAGCTCGGTGGTGTCGAGCGCGCCGCCGGTCACGGTGGAGTAGAAGGCCGTCCGGGCGGGCCGCGGCTCGATGCCGGCCAGCGCCTCCAGCACGGCCTCGCGCAGCGGCTCGACCTGCGGCGAGTGGCCGGCGCCGTTGACCCGGACCTTGCGCACCCGCACGTCCTCGGCGGCCAGCGCCTCGACGAACCCGTCGACCGTTCCCGGGTCTCCGGCGACCACGATCGAGCGCGGGCCGTTGACGGCGGCGATGTGCAGCTCGCCCGGCCAGGCCTCGATCCGGGCGGCCACCTCGTCCTCGGGCAGCGAGACCGACGCCATGGCGCCCTGCCCGGCGAGCGCCAGGAGCAGCCGGCTGCGCAGCGCGACGATCCGCATCGCGTCGGACAGCGTGAGCGCGCCCGCGACGTGGGCCGCCGCGATCTCCCCCTGGGAGTGCCCGACCACGGCGGCGGGGGTGATGCCGTGCGAGCGCCAGAGCGCGGCCAGCGACACCATCATGGTGAACAGCACGGGCTGGACGACGTCCATCCGCTCGATCGGCGGGGCGTCCTCGGCGCCGCGCAGCACGTCCTCCACCGACCAGTCGGCGTACTGGGCCAGGGCGGCGTCACAGGCCCGGACGGAGTCGCGGAAGACCTCGGAGGCCTCCAGCAGACCGGCGGCCATGCCGGCCCACTGGGTGCCCTGGCCGGGGAAGACGAACACGGTGCGGCCCCCGGCGGCGGCGACGCCGCGCACCAGGCCCTCGGCCGTCCGGTCCTCGGCGAGCGCCGTCAGCAGCTCGGTGAAGGAGTCCCGGTCGTCGGCGAGGAGCACCGCGCGGTGGTCGAAGGCGGAGCGGCCGGACGACAGCGCTCCGGCGATCTGACGGTCCGTCAGCTCCGCCCGGGTGGAGAGGTGTTCGCGCAGCCGTGCGGCCTGCGCGCGCAGCGCGGCCTCGCCGCGGGCGGACAGCAGCCAGGGGGTGGGGGCGCCGTCCAGGGACGGGGCGGCCGGCCGCGCCGGGGCCTCGGCCTGCTCCGGCGCCTCCTCCAGGATCACGTGGACGTTGGTGCCGCTCATGCCGAACGAGGAGACGCCCGCCCGGCGGGTGCGACCGCCCCGCGGCCACGGCACCGGCTCGGTGAGCAGGCGCAGCGCGCCCGCCGACCAGTCCACGTGCGGGGTCGGCTCGTCCACGTGCAGGGTGGCGGGCAGCAGGTCGTGCCGCATCGCCTGGACCATCTTGATCACGGCGGCGACGCCGCCCGCGGACTGGGTGTGCCCGATGTTGGACTTGACCGAGCCGAGCCACACCGGGCGGTCGGCCTCCCGGTCCCGGCCGTAGACGGCCTGGAGCGCCCGTGCCTCGATCGGGTCGCCCAGCTCGGTGCCGGTGCCGTGCGCCTCGATGGCGTCGACGTCGCCGGGGGCGAGCCGGGCGGCGCTCAGCGCCTGCCGGATGACCTTCTGCTGGGCCCGGCCGCTGGGGGCGGTCAGCCCGTTGCTGGCGCCGTCGTGGTTGACGGCGGTGCCGCGGACCAGGGCAAGCACCCGGTGGCCGTTGCGGCGGGCGTCGGAGAGCCGCTCGACCAGCAGCATGCCGGCGCCCTCGCCCCAGCCGGTGCCGTCGGCGGCGGCGGCGAAGGCCTTGCAGCGGCCGTCGGTGGAGACCGCGCCGCCCTGGGTGCCCTCGACGAACATGGTCGGCACGACCATCAGGGTCACGCCGCCGACCAGCGCGAGCGAGCAGTCGCCGCGCCCGAGCGCCTCGCCCGCCGTGTGCAGCGCCACCAGCGAGGAGGAGCAGGCGGTGTCGATGGACAGCGCCGGGCCCTCCAGGCCGAGGGTGTACGCGACCCGGCCGGAGGTGACGGAGGCGGCGGTGCCGAGCATCAGGTGCGGGCCGATGCCCTCGGGCACCTCGGTGGCGCCGACGCTGTAGCCGGTGGTGGCGTTTCCGACGAAGACGCCGGTGGAGCTGCCGTGCAGCGTGGTCGGGTCGATCCCGGCGCTCTCGATCGCCTCCCAGGCCGTCTCCAGCAGCAGCCGCTGCTGCGGGTCCATCGCCAGGGCCTCGCGCGGGCTGATGCCGAAGAAGGCGGGGTCGAAGTCGGCCAGGCCGTCGACGAAGCCGCCGTCGAGGCCGTCCGCGAAGCCCTCCGGGAAGGCTCCGAGGTCCCAGCCGCGGTCGGTGGGCACCGGGGTCATGGCGTCCACGCCCTGGCTGACGATCCGCCACAGCCCCTCGGGGGTGTCGGCGCCGCCGGGCAGTCGGCAGCTCATGCCGATGATCGCCAGCGGGTCGTCGGCCGGGCCGGTGGCGGCCACCGGGGCCGGGCCGGCGGTGGCGGTCCCGGACGCGGGCTCGGGCTCGGACGCGCCGAGCAGTTCGCGACCGAGCTCCTCGGCGAGCAGCGCCGGGGTCGGGTGGTCGAAGACCAGGGTGGCCGGCAGCCGCAGCCCGGTGACGGCGGAGAGCCGGTTGCGCAGCTCGACCGCGGTCAGCGAGTCGACCCCGAGCTCCTTGAACGCCCGGTTCGGGTCGACCGGTTCGGGCCCGGCGAAGCCGAGCACGGCGGCGGCCTGGCCGCGCACCTGCTCCAGCAGCAGCCGGAGCCGGTCCTCCGCGCCGAGTCCGGCCAGCCGGCGGCCGAGGGTCGAACCGGCGGCGGCCGGGTCGGCGCCGGAGACGCGCCGGGTGCCGCCGCGGACGAGTTCGCGCAGCAGCGGCGGCAGCGACCCCGCGCCGGCGGCCAGGGCCGCCTGGTCCAGCCCGGTGGCGACCAGCGCCGGGTGGGGCAGGGCGAGCGCCGCGTCCAGGGCCGCGAGGCCGCGCTCGACGGAGAGCGGCGGGAAGGCGGAGCGGGCGATGCGCTCGCGCTCGGCCCCGGTCAGCCGGCTGGTCATGCCGGCGGTGTCCTGCCACGCGCCCCAGGCCAGCGACAGCGCGGGCAGCCCGGCGGCGCGGCGGCGGTGGGCGAGGGCGTCGAGGTAGGCGTTGGCGGCGGCGTAGCCGGCCTGCCCGGCGCTGCCCAGGGTGCCGGCGGCGGAGGAGTAGAGCACGAAGGCCGCCAGGTCGGCGTGCCGGGTCAGCTCGTCCAGGTGCGCGGCGGCGTCCGCCTTGGCGCGCAGGACGGCGGCGGCGCGCTGCGGGGTCAGCCCGGTGACCACGGCGTCGTCCACCACGCCGGCCAGGTGGAACACCCCGGTCAGCGGGCGGGTGAGCCCGGCGAGCACCGCGGCGAGCGCGTCCCGGTCGGCGGCGTCGCAGGCGAGCAGTTCGACCTGCGCGCCCCGTTCGGCCAGCGCCTCGGTGAGCGCGGCGGCGCCCTCGGCGGCGGGCCCGGTACGGCTGAGCAGGGTGAGGTGGCGGACGCCGTGGGCGGTCGCCAGGTGCTCGGCGAGGACCCGGCCGAGGCCGCCGGTGCCGCCGGTGACCAGGACGGTGCCGTCCGGGTCGAAGGCGCGCGGCAGGGTGAGGACGACCTTGCCGATCTGGCGGGCCTGGCCGATGTGGCGGAACGCCTCGGGGGCGGTGCGCACGTCCCAGGCGCGCAGCGGCGGCAGCCGCAGCTCGCCGGCGCGGAACAGCTCCAGCAGGGTGGCGAGGATCTCGCCGATCCGCTCGGGGCCGGCCTCGATCAGGTCGAAGGCCTGGTAGCGCACGCCGGGGTGGCGGGCGGCGACCTCGCCGGGGTCGCGGACGTCGGTCTTGCCCATCTCGATGAAGCGGCCGCCGCGCGGCAGCAGGTCGAGCGAGGCGTCGACGAACTCGCCGGCCAGGGCGTCCAGCACCACGTCCATGCCGCGGCCGTCGGTGGCCTCGGCGAAGCGCCGGGCGAAGCCGGTGTCCCGGGAGGAGGCGATCCGGTCGGCGGCGACGCCCAGGGCGCGCACCGCCTCCCACTTGGCCGGGCTGGCGGTGCCGTAGACCTCGGCACCCAGGTGTCGGGCGACCTGGACGGCGGCGGTGCCCACGCCGCCCGCGGCGGCGTGGATCAGCACCGACTCGCCGGCCCGCAGGCCGGCCAGGTCCACCAGGCCGTAGTAGGCGGTGGCGTAGGCGATCGGGACGGCCGCGGCCTCGGCGAAGGACCAGTGCGCGGGCATCGGCGCGAGCAGCCGGTGGTCGGTGACGGCGACGGGGCCGAACGCGGCCGGGCAGAGGCCGAACACCCGGTCGCCCGGGCGCAGGCCCTCGACGTCCGGTCCGACCTCCAGCACCACGCCGGCGGCCTCGCCGCCGAGCACGACCTCGCCCGGGTACATGCCGAGCGCGCCCAGCACGTCGCGGAAGTTCAGGCCCGCCGCGCGCACGCCGAGCCGCACCGCGCCGGGGGCCAGCGGGGCGGCCGGGTCGACCGGCAGCAGTTCGAGGGCCTCCAGGGTGCCCGGGTCGCGGGTGTCCAGCCGCCAGGCCCCGGCTCCGGCCGGGGCCGGCAGGCCGGCGGGCACGGCCGCGCGGACCAGGCGGGCGGCGGCGAGTTCGCCGTCGCGCAGCGCCAGTTGGGGTTCGCCGCAGGCGACGGCGGCGGTCAGCACCTCGGTCGGCACCGGCACCCCGGCGGGGGCGTCCAGCAGGACGAAGCGGTCGGGGTGCTCGGTCTGCGCGGTGCGCACCAGGCCCCAGGCGGCGGCGCCGGCCGGGTCGGCGACCGGGTCGCCGGGGGCGGCGGCGACCGCGTCGCGGGTGAGCACCACCAGGCGGGCGGGCGTGAAGCGGTCGTCGGCCAGCCAGTCCTGGAGCACCGTCAGCACCCGGGCGACGGCCTCCTGCGCCGAGCCGGCCGGGCATGGCAGCACCACGATTCCGGGCACGTGGCCGTCCTCGTCGACGGCCGCGGCCAGGGCGTCCTCGGCGTCCAGCAGCGCGAGGTCCGCGGGCACGGCGACCTCGGTGCCGCCGTCGGCCGGGCGCCGCCAGTCCACCCGGTACAGCCCGGCCGGGTCGGCGGACGGACCGGCGGGGGCGGCCGCGCGCAGCACGAGGCGCTCGACGGTGACGACCGGCCGGCCGTCGCCGTCCCAGGCGACCAGGGAGAGCGCGTCCTCACCCAGCGGGGTGATCCGGGCCCGGACGCCGGGGGCGCCGGAGGCGCGCAGGGCGACCCCGGTCCAGGAGAACGGCAGTCCGGCGGTGAGCGGGGTGCCGTCGGCTCCCCCGTCGGCCGTCGAACGGACCGCGAGCGCGTGCAGGACGGCGTCCAGCAGCGCCGGGTGCAGGCCGTAGCGGCGGGCCTCCTCGGGGTCTCCGGCCCGGGCCTCCAGCAGGATCGCGTCACCGTGGCGCCAGGCGGCGGCCAGGCCGCGGAAGGCCGGGCCGTACGCCAGTCCGGCCGTCTCCAGCAGCTCGTACACGGCGTCCGCGTCGGCCGGGGCGGCGTCGGCGGGGGGCCACTGCTGCGGGGCCGGCTCGGCCGCCGCGCCGTCGGCGGTGGGGGCCAGCACGCCGGTCGCGTGCCGGGTCCAGGGCCGCTCCGACCAGTTGTCGTCGGCCCGCTCCTCGGGCCGGGCGTGCACCGTGACGGTGCGGCGGCCGTCCGGGCCGGCGGCGCCGACCGCCACCTGGACCTGGACCGCGCCGCGGTCGGGCAGCGCCAGCGGGGCCTCCAGGACCAGCTCGTCGAGGTCCCCGCAGCCGACCTGGTCGCCCGCGTGGACGGCGAGTTCGACGAAGGCGGTGCCGGGAACGACGACCCGGCCGTGCACCCGGTGGTCGGCCAGCCACGGGTGGGCGTCGGCGGACAGCCGTGCGGTGAACAGCAGTTCGTCCCCGCCGGCGAGCGAGATCCCGGCGCCGATCATCGGGTGGCCGATGGCGCTCAGGCCCGCCGCGGTGACGTCGCCGCGCCAGGAGGCGGTGTTGGGCCAGTACGGCGAGGTCTCGAAGGCGTAGGTCGGCAGGTCCAGCAGGCGTCCGTCACCGAAGACGGCGGCCCAGTCGACGGCGCCGCCGTGCACGTGCAGGCCGGCCAGCGCGGTGGCGACGCTCAGCGGCTCGGGCCGGTCGCGGCGCAGCAGCGGGGCCAGGAAGACGGTGTCCTCGCGGTGGGCGAGGCTCTCCCGGGCCATGGCGGTGAGCACGCCGTCGGGCCCGAGTTCGAGGTAGCGGGTGACGCCCTGCGCGTCCAGGTGCCGGACCCCGTCGGCGAACCGGACGGTCTCGCGGACCTGCCGGGCCCAGTGGTCCGGGTCGGCCAGCTGCTCGGCGCCGACGGGGGCGCCGGTGAGGTTGGAGACCACCGGGATCACCGGCGGCCGGAACGCGAGCCCCGCGACGACCTCGCGGAACTCCGCCAGCATGCCGTCCATGTGCGGCGAGTGGAAGGCGTGCGAGACCCGCAGCTCGCGGGTGCGCAGGCCGCGTTCGCGCCAGGTGGCGGCGAGCGCCAGGACCGCTTCGCGGTCGCCGGAGACGACCGTCGAGGCCGGCCCGTTGACGGCGGCGACGGCGACCCGGTCGGCCACCGCGGCCAGGTCCTCGCGGACCCGCGCCTCGTCCGCGCCGACGGCGAGCATCGCGCCGCCCTCGGGCATCGCCTGCATCAGCCGGCCGCGCGCGGCGACCAGGGTGCAGGCGTCGTCCAGCGGGAGCGCGCCCGCGACGTGGGCGGCGGCGACCTCGCCGACCGAGTGGCCGAGCAGGAAGTCGGGGGCCGGGCCGAAGGCGGTCGCCAGGCGGTACAGCGCCACCTCGACGGCGAACAGCGCGGCCTGGGTGTAGGCGGTCCGGTCGAGCAGCGCGGCGGTGTCGCTGCCGGGCTCGGCGTCGAGCACGGCGCGCAGCGGCGGGTCGAAGTGCGGGTCCAGCCGTTCGCACACCTCGGCCAGGGCCTCGGCGAACACGGGCTGGGCGGCGGCCAGTTCGGCGCCCATCCGGGCGCGCTGGGCGCCCTGGCCGGTGAACAGGAAGGCCAGCTTGCCGCTCCTGCGGGCGGCGGTGCCGCGCACCACCCGGCCGCTCTCGGTGCCGTCCTCCAGGGCGGCCAGGCCGGCCTCCAGGCCGGCGCGGTCGGCCGCGACGACCACCGCGCGGTGGCTCAGCGCGGCGCGGGTGACGGCCAGCGAGCGGCCGAGGTCCGCCGGGTGCACCGCCGGGTCGGCCGTCAGCAGGGCGCGCAGCCGCGCGGCCTGGCCGCGCAGCGCGGCCTCGCTCTTGGCGCCGAGGACGAAGGGGAGTTCCCCGCCGGCCGGGCCTGCCACGGCCTCCGCCGCCCCGGGCTCCGCGGCCGCGGGCTCGTCGGCCTCCTCCAGGATGATGTGGGCGTTGGTGCCGCTGATGCCGAACGAGGAGACGCCCGCGCGGCGCGGCTCGGCGCCGCGCGGCCAGGGCCGGGACTCGGTGAGCAGTTCCACCGCGCCGGCCGACCAGTCCACGTGCGGGGTCGGTCCGTCCACGTGCAGGGTGGCCGGCAGCACGCCGTGCCGCAGCGCCATCACGGTCTTGATCACGCTGGCCACGCCGGCCGCGGCCTGGGCGTGCCCGATGTTGGACTTGACCGAGCCGAGCCACAGCGGACGGTCCTGCGCCCGGCCCTGGCCGTAGGTGGCCAGCAGCGCCTGGGCCTCGATCGGGTCGCCCAGCTCGGTGCCGGTGCCGTGCGCCTCGACCAGGTCGACGTCCCCGGTGGACAGCTTGGCGCTGGCCAGGGCCTGCATGACGACCCGCTGCTGGGACGGCCCGTTGGGGGCGGTGAGCCCGTTGGAGGCGCCGTCCTGGTTGGCCGCCGAGCCGCGCACCACGGCGAGCACCGGGTGCCCGAGCCGGCGCGCGTCGGAGAGCCGCTCCACCAGGAGCACGCCGACGCCCTCGGACCAGCCGGTGCCGTCGGCCGCGGCGGCGAAGGACTTGCACCGGCCGTCCCCGGCCAGCCCGCGCTGCTTGCTGAACTCGGTGAACACACCCGGGGTGGCCATGACGGTGACGCCGCCGACCAGCGCCAGCGAGCACTCGCCCTGGCGCACCGAACGGGCGGCCAGGTGGAGCGCGACCAGCGAGGAGGAGCAGGCGGTGTCCACGGTGATCGCGGGGCCCTCCAGGCCCATCGCGTAGGAGACCCGGCCCGAGATGACGGCGCTGGCGCCGCCGGTGAGCAGGTAGCCCTCGCCGCCCTCGTGCGGCGCCCCGGCGACCAGCGCGGTGTACTTCTGGTCGCCGGCGCCGATGAAGACGCCGGTGTCGCTGCCGCGCAGCGAGGTGGGGTCCAGGCGGGCGCGCTCGACGGCCTCCCAGCACGCCTGGAGCAGCAGCCGCTGCTGCGGGTCCATCGCCAGCGCCTCGCGCGGCGAGATGTCGAAGAACCCGGGGTCGAACTCGGTGGCCCCGGTGACGAAGCCGCCCTCGCGCACGTAGCTGGTCGCGGCCCGGTCCGGGTCGTCGTCGAAGAGGTGGTCGAGGGCCCAGCCGCGGTCCTCCGGGAAGGGGCCGATGGCGTCGGCGCCGTCGGCCACCAGCCGCCAGAGGTCCTCCGGTGAACGGACGCCGCCGGGGAAACGGCAACTCATCCCGATGATCGCCAGCGGTTCGGCGTCCGCCGCCTCGAAATCGGCCAGGCGTTGCCTGGTCCGGTGGAGATCGGCGGTGACCCGCTTCAGATAATCGCGAAGCGTATCCTTATCAACCATCTGGTGAAACCCTCTTCCACGGATGGCGCGACGAATAGACGGAGACGACCGGCCGGCCCGTTGAGGGAATTCCTGGACTTTCGCCGCCGCCGCGTGCACCAGCCGCCCAATTCACCGGTCCCGCCCGACGCAGGCTAATCGTGGCCCGGCGCCGTCAACCACCCCTAGCCTCAAGGATTCCCCCTTAACCAGCACGCCGCCGGGAAGGATAGGGGTTGACCCCTCATCACCGTCCGCCGGAGCCTGGGGGAAAAATTTCCTCGCGATGATTGGCCGGGTCATGGTGGAGCGGCAAAGGACCAGGGTTCTCTTCGACCTCAACGATCCGCAGCTCCATAGGAACAGATACGCCTACTATCGGCGGCTGCGCGAGACGGAACCCATTCACCATTCGCCGTACGGATTCTGGACGCTCAGCCGGTACGACGACGTGGACGCGTTCCTGCGCTCCCCGCAGGCGTCCTCCAGCGTCACCACGGATCCGGCGTTCGCGGAGCAGCGCGGCGGTCCCGACAGCCCGGCGATGCGCAGCCTGAGCCGCTGGATGCTGGTGAAGCACGGCGAGGAGCACCGCAAGCTGCGCCGCATCATCGCCCGGGCGGTGACGCCGCGCGCCGTGCAGCGGCTGGAGCCGGAGATCCTGCGCATCGTCAACCGGCTGATCGACGACATGGGCGAGGGCGAGGTCGACCTGATCGAGCAGCTCGCCGCCCCCGTCCCGGTCGCGGTGATCTGCGGCCTGCTGGGCATTCCGATCGAGGACGCGGACAAGTGCCTCAAGTGGACGAACGCGATCGCCAACATCATCGACCCGCTGATCACCCCGCGGATGCGGGACGCGATGAACCAGGCCGAGCCGGAGTTCAGCGCCTACATCCGGCACCAGATGGAGCTGCGCCGGGCCGAGCCCCGGGACGACGTCCTGACCATGCTGATGGCGAAGGACGAGGACGGCGAGGGGCTCAGCGACGAGGACGTGATCGCCCAGGTGCTGCTGCTGTTCAACGCCGGGCACGAGACCACGATCAACGTCATCGGCAACAGCATGCACGCCCTGCTGACCAACCCCGACCAGCTGGAGCTGCTGCGGGCGAACCCGGGGATGATGGGCGACTGCTTCGAGGAGCTGGCCCGCTACAACTCCACGGTGCAGGTCATCCTGCGGCACCTGACCGACGACCTCGTCCTCTCCGGGCAGCGCATCCCGGCCGGCGACGTCGTCCTGGCGATCCTCGGCGCCGCCCACCGCGACCCGGCGAGGTTCCCCGACCCGGACCGCCTGGACCTGCGCCGCGAGGGCGTGAAGTCGCTCGCCTTCGGCTCCGGACCGCACTACTGCATCGCCGCGATGCTCGGCCGGACCGAGGTCTGCCTGACCATCACCGAGCTGCTGCGGCGCTACGGGAGGATCGAGCCGGCCTCCACGGAGCTGGAGTGGCACACCCGGTTCAACTTCGTGCTGGGCCTCAAGCGCCTGCCGCTGCGGGTCGCGTACCGGGCCTGAGCCGGCGGCCCGCGGACGGAACCGCCCGGGAGCGTACGAGACGCTCCCGGGCGGTTCCGCGTCCGGTCACCCTTCGGCGGCCCGCGCACCACCGGGCTCGACCAGGGTGTCCAGCCACTCCCGGACGGCCGCGGCGGTCGTGGCGCCGTGTTCCATCATCACCGTGAAGTGGTTGCCGGGGACGTCGACCGTACGGTGCGGCCGGTCCCAGGTGGCGCGCCAGTCGTCCTCCCGGGTCCACTCGCCGATCGGGTCGGAGGCCCGGACCACCAGGGTGGCGGCGGCGACCTCCTCGGCCCGGAAGCCGAGGTACATCCGGCCGTACCAGGCCTGGGCGGTGAGCCGGGTGTCGGTCATCGGCACGGCCAGCTCCTCACGCCCGAAGGTGCCCTCGGTCAGCTCCGACAGCCACTCCTGGTGCATCGGACGGTCCATCGGATAGGTGTCCACCAGCACCACGCCGGCCACCGGCACGCCCATCGCCTCCAGCCGGCGGGTCAGCGCGTGGGCGAGCAGCCCGCCGCCGGAGTGCCCGAGGAGCACGAACGGAGCGTCCCCGGCGACCTCGACCAGTGTCCTGGCCTGCCAGTCCAGCGAGGCCTCCAGGCCGGCCGGCAGCTGCTCCCCGTCCCGGTAGCCGGGCAGCGGCAGCGCGATCACGTCGTGGCTGCCGTTGAAGGAGGCGGCGAAGCGGGCGAACTCGTGCACGCCGCCCAGCGCCGACATGCCGGTGTGGCAGACCACCCGCGGCCGCTTCGGCCCGCGCGCCAGGAAGACCGGCGCGGGCGGCTCGGTGACCTCCTCGGGCGAGTCGAACATCGGCCGGTAGGAGGCCGCGTCGGACAGGAACTCCATGTACTTGTGGAGCTTGTTCTGCCGCATCGACTCGGCGTACAGGGTGCGCAGGATCCCGGTCTGCTCGCGCGGCTCGGCGGCGGCGGACCCGCCGAGGGCCGCCAGGACCCGCCGGGCCAGCTCGGCCGCGGTCCCGCTGTCGAACACCACGGTGCTCTCCAGCGGCACCCCGACGGCCGTCCGGAGCCGGTCGCGCAGCTCGATCGCACTGAGCGAGTTGACGCCCAGTTCCAGGAACGGCCGCTCCGGTGCGACCGCCTCGGCGCCGTCGTGCCCGAGCACGCCGGCGGCGTGGGCGCGGACCAGGTCGAGCACGGCCCGGTGCCGCTCCTCGTCCGGCAGCCCGGCGAGCCGCTCGCGCAGCGCCGCCGCGTCCGCCGGCACCGGCTCGTCGGCCGCGCCGGCGGTGCGCCGTGCGGCCGGGACCCCGTCCAGCAGCCGGCGCGGCCGGCTGAGCGTGTACGAGGCGGCGAAGCGCTCCCAGTCGACGTCCGCGACGGTGAGGCAGGCCTCCCGGGGCAGACGGGCGAGCAGGTCGAGCGCCGCGTCCGGGTCCAGCGCCCGCAGCCCGGTGCGGGCCAGCAGGCCGGCGGCGTCGGCGGTCAGCCCGTCGGCGGCGGCCCACGGCCCCCAGGCGATCGAGGTGGCCGCCAGGCCGGCGGCCCGGCGGGCCTCGGCCAGCGCGTCCAGGTAGGCGTTGGCCGCCGCCCGGGCGGGCTGTGCGGCACCCCAGACCCCGGCCACCGAGGAGAACAGCACGAAGGCGCTCAGGTCCAGACCCGAGGTCAGCTCGTGCAGGTGGCGGGCGCCGTCCACGGTGGGCCGCAGCACCTCGGCGATCCGCTCCGGGGTGAGCGCGTCGGCCGCGGTGTCGTCGCCGACCCCGGCCGCGTGCACCACCGCGGTGAGCGGGTGCTCGGCGGGGACCGCGGCGAGCAGCCCGGCGAGCGCCGCCCGGTCGGCGACGTCGCAGGCCGCCACCGTCGCCTCGGTTCCGGCCGCCCGCAGCTCGGCGAGCAGGTCGGCGACGCCGGGCGCCCGCTCACCGCGCCGGCCGACCAGCAGCAGGCGCGGCACGCCCAGGCCGGCCAGCCGGCGGGCGACCCGCCGGCCGAGCGCGCCGGTGCCGCCGGTGACCAGGACGGTGCCGGTGTCCGGCCACCGCACCTGCCCGGCCGCCGCCCCGGCCGGGGCCGGGACCAGCCGGCGGACGAAGACCCGCCCGTCGCGGATCGCGGCCTCCTGCTCCGGTCCGGTGAGCGCCTGCGCGAGGCGGTCCCAGGCGGCGGCGTCCCGGCGCACCGGGAGGTCGACGATTCCGCCCCAGCAGTCCGGACCGGCCAGGTCGAGGCCGCGGCTGAGGCCCCAGACGGTGGCCTGGCCCGGGTCGGCCGGCGGGTCCGCCGGGCCGGTCGACACCGCACCGGCGGTGACCGCCCACAGCGGGGCGGTCAGGCCGGTGTCGTCCAGGGCCTGGGCGAGCGTCGCCAGCTCGGCGACCCGGTCGCCGGGCACCGCGAGCACGCCGGCGAGCGCACCGGCCCCGTCGAGCACGGTCCGCAGCCGCGCGGCCAGCGCCGCGCGGTCCGTCCCGCGGGTTCCGTCGGTTCCGTCGGTTCCGTCGGTTCCGTCGGTTCCGTCGGTTCCGTCGCCCGCATCGCCCGCGTCGCCGTCGACGGCCAGCCGCAGCGTCCGGGCCCCGGCGGCGACCAGGCTGCTCTGCGCCTCGGCCGCCAGCTCCTCGCCCTCCGGGGCGACGACCAGCCAGGTCCCGTCCAGCACGGCCCGGCCGGACGGCGCGGCGGCCGGCTGCCACAGCACCCGGTGGCGCCAGGCGTCGGTGCGGGCGTCCTGGCGACGGCGGCGACGCCACGAGGCCAGCGCTGTCAGCGCCGTCCCGACGGCCTCCGGTCGGGCGTCCAGGGTCTCGGCCAGCTCGCCGAGGTCCTCGCGCTCGACCGCCTCCCAGAACCGTTCCTCCGCCGGGTCGACGGGCTGCGCCGCCACCGTCGGCTCCGGCCAGTAGCGGTCCCGCTGGAAGGCGTAGGTCGGCAGGTCGACCCGCCGGCCACCGGGCAGCACGGCCGCCCAGTCCACCGGCACGCCGGCCGCCCAGAGCCGCCCGACGGCCGACGGCACGTGGTCCCGTCCCTCGCGCAGCAGCGGCACGCCGACGGCGTCCGGGACGATCCGGGCCACCAGCGCGGACAGCACGCCGTCGGGGCCCAGTTCGACGAACCGGGTCAGGCCCTGGCGGTGCAGGGTCTCGACGCCGTCGGCGAAGCGGACCGCCTCGCGGACCTGGCGCACCCAGTAGTCGGGGGTGGTGAGCAGGCCGGGCCCGGCGATCCCGCCGGTCAGGGCGGAGACCACCGGGATGCCCGGCTCGCTGAAGGCCAGGCCCTTCAGGACGGCCGCGAAGTCGTCCAGCATCGGCTCCATCAGGGCCGAGTGGAAGGCGTGCGAGACGGCCAGCCGGCGCGTCCTCACCCCGGCCGCCGACCAGCGCGCGGCGAACTCCTCGACCACCTCGACGGGGCCGGAGACCACCACGGCGGCCGGGCCGTTGACGGCCGCGACGTCCAGGCGGCCGCCGATCGCCTCGCGGACCTCGGCCTCGGTGGCCTGGACCGCCAGCATCGCCCCGCCCTCGGGCAGCGCCTCCATCAGCCGGCCGCGCGCGGCCACCAGGGCGCAGGCGTCCGGCAGCGGGAACACCCCGGCGCAGTGCGCCGCGGCGATCTCGCCGATCGAGTGGCCGAGCATCGACTCCGGGACCACGCCCCAGGATTCGAGCAGCCGGAACAGCGCCACCTCGACCGCGAACAGCCCGGCCTGCGCCCACACCGTACGGTCCAGGTCCTCGGTGCCCTCGAACACCACGTCCTTGACCGAGCGGTCCAGCAGCAGGTCGAACTCCGCGCAGACCGCGTCGAAGGCCTCCGCGAACACCGGGTGGCGGGCGTGGAGGTCACGTCCCATCCCGGCCCGCTGCGCACCCTGGCCGGTGAACAGGAACGCCACCCGGCCGTCGCCCGCTCGCTCGGAGACCACGGCCGCGCTCGGCGCGCCGTCGACGACGGCGGCCAGCCCGCGCAGCAGTTCCTCGCGGTCGGAGCCGACGACGACCGCCCGGTGCTCCAGCGCGGCGCGGGTGGTGGCCAGGGCGCGGCCGACGTCCCGGAGGTCCGCCGTCCCGTGCTCCCGCACGTGCTCGCGCAGCCGTTCGGCCTGACCGCGCAGCCCCTCGGCGGTGCGGGCGGACAGCGCCCACGGCACGGGCCCGAGGCCGGCCCCCGCCCCCGCCACCGGCGCGGGCACCGGCCCGGGCTCGGGGCGTTCGATGATCACATGGGCGTTGGTGCCGCTGATGCCGAAGGAGGACACCGCCGAGCGGCGCGGCCGGTCCAGCTCGGGCCAGGGGCGCGCCTCGGTGAGCAGTTCCACCGCGCCCGCCGACCAGTCCACCTCGGCGGTGGGCTCGTCCACGTGCAGGGTCGCCGGGAGCACCCCGTGGCGCATCGCCTGCACCATCTTGATCACGCCCGCGACGCCCGCCGCGGCCTGGGTGTGGCCGATGTTGGACTTCACCGAGCCCAGCCAGAGCGGCTCGCCGTCGCGGTCCCGGCCGTAGGTGGCCAGCAGCGCCTGCGCCTCGATCGGGTCGCCCAGCACGGTGCCCGTGCCGTGTGCCTCGACGGCGTCCACATCGGCGGCCGACAGCCCGGCACTCGCCAGCGCCTGCCGGATCACCCGCTGCTGAGCCGGACCGTTCGGGGCGGTCAGGCCGTTGGAGGCACCGTCCTGGTTGACCGCGCTGCCCCGGACCACCGCCAGCACCTCGTGCCCGTTGCGGCGCGCGTCCGAGAGCCGCTCCAGCACCAGAAGACCGACGCCCTCGCCCCAGCCCGTACCGTCCGCGCCGGCCGCGAAGGCCTTGCAGCGGCCGTCGGCGGCCAGGCCGCCCTGGCGGTCGAACTCGCCGAACACCCCGGGGGTGGCCAGCACGGTGACACCGCCGGCCAGCGCGAGCCCGCAGTCGCCCTCGCGCAGCGCCTGCGCCGCCCAGTGCAGGGCCACCAGCGAGGAGGAGCAGGCCGTGTCGACGGTGACGGCCGGGCCCTCCAGACCGAAGGCGTACGCCACCCGGCCGGAGATCACGCTGTTCGCCGTCCCGGCCAGCACATGGCCCTGGACCTCCTCCAGGCCGCCGGCGGCACCGTAGCCGGAGTTGGAGGCTCCGACGAAGACGCCGATCTGCTCGCCGCGCACCGAGCGCGGGTCGATCCCGGCGTCCTCGAAGGCCTCCCAGGACGCCTCCAGCAGGATCCGCTGCTGCGGGTCCATCGCCAGCGCCTCGCGCGGCGAGATCGCGAACAGCCCGGCGTCGAACTCCGTCACGCTCTCCACGAAGCCGCCGCGCGCCGCCGCGGCGCCGACCGCTTCGAGCGGCCAGCCGCGGTCGGTCGGGAAGCCGGTGACCCCGTCGGCTCCGGCCGCGACCAGCTCCCACAGCCCGGCCGCCGAACGCACCCCGCCCGGATAGCGGGCGCTCATGCCCACGATCACGACGGGATCGTCCGCGACGGCCACCGCCGCACCGGCCTGCTCCGCCACCGCCTCGGGCACCGACTCCAGCAGTTCCTCGGCCAGATGCCGCGCCAGCACCACCGGCGTCGGATAGTCGAACACCAGCGTGGCCGACAGCGAGAGCCCGGTCTCCTTCACCAGCAGGTTGCGCAGGGCCACCGCCGTCAGCGAGTCGAAGCCGAGGTCGCGGAACGCCTGACCGGCGTCCACGGCCTCCATCGAAGCGTGCCCGAGGACGGCGGCCGCACCGGTCCGGACCAGGTCCACCAGCATCCGCTCCCGGCGCCCGGCCGCGGCCTCCGCCAGCCGCTCCCGGAACTCCGAGGAGAGCTCCACGCCCTCGACCACCGGCGCCTGCGCGCCGACGGCCTCCGGCAGCTCCGCCAGCAGCCGGCTGGTGCGCACGGCCGTGAAGGCCGGCGCGAACAGCTGCCAGTCCACGTCCGCGACGGTCACACAGACCTCGTCCGCGTCCACCGCCCGTGCCAGGGCCGACACCGCCGACTCCGGGTCCATCACGGCCAGACCGCGACGGCGCAGCTGCTCGGCGGCATCGCCCTGGGCTGCCATGCCCTCACCGGCCCACGGGCCCCAGGCCACCGACGTGCCCCGCAGCCCGCGCGCCCGGCGCCGCAGCACCAGCGCGTCCAGGTGGGCGTTGGCCGCCGCGTAGGCGCCCTGACCACCACTGCCCCAGGTCGCCGCAACCGAGGAGAAGACCACGAACAGATCGAGCTCCGGACCGGCCGTCAGCTCGTCCAGCAGTTCGGCGCCGCCGACCTTGCCGGCGAAGACCGGCTCGAACCGCTCGACCGTCTCGCCGTCCAGCACGCCGTCGTCCACCACGCCCGCGGTGTGCACCACGCCCGTGAGCGGCAGCTCGGCGGGCACCGCGGCCAGGACGGCGGCGACCGCGTCGCGGTCCGCCACGTCACAGGCCGCGACCGTCACCCGGGCACCCAGACCGGTCAGTTCGGCCACCAGCTCGGCGGCGCCCGGCGTCCGATCGCCACGACGGCCGGTCAGCACCAGGTGCGGCACCCCGCGCCCGGCCAGCCAACGCGCCACCTCCGCACCCAGCGCACCCAGACCACCGGTCACCAGCACCGTCCCGGACGGGGTCCGAACGCCGCCGCGGCCGCTCCGCTGCGCGGCCCGCACCACCCGGCGCCCGTAGACGCCCGAGGAGCGCACGGCGACCTGGTCCTCGGCACCGCCGAGCACCGCCACCAGCCGGCGGCCGGCCCGCTCGTCCAGCACCGGCGGAAGGTCGACCAACCCGCCCCACAGGTCCGGCAGTTCCAGTGCGGCCACCCGGCCCAGACCCCAGATCTGCGCCTGCGCCGGGCTCACCGACCGGTCCGCCCGGCCCACCGACACCGCACCGACGGTCGCCGACCACAGCCTGGCCCGGACGCCCGCGTCGCCCAGTGCCTGGACCAGCGTCAGCGTCCCGGCCACGCCGGAGGACACCCACGAGCCCGGGCCCTGCGGCTGCTCGGCCACGGCGAGCAGGGAGAGCACGTTCACCGGCTCGCCCTCGGCGGCCGACGCGCGGATGCGGTCGGCCAGTTCCCGCCGGCCGAGGCCCTCGCCGGCCAGCGTCACCACGTCCGCGCCGGCGGCCCGCAGTGCCGCTTCGACGGCCTCCACGGGTGCCCCCTCGGCCGTCACCAGCAGCCAGCGCCCCGACAGGAGGGTCTCCGTGAGGCCGGTCAGCGGCTTCCAGACCACCTCGTAGCGCCAGGAGTCCACCACCGAGTCGACCTGGCGGCGCTGCCGCCAGGAGGACAGCACCGGCAGGACGGACGCCAGCTCCTCGGGCGCCCGGTCGATCTCCAGGGCCTCGGCCAGGCCGTCCAGGTCCTGGTTCTCGACCGCCTGCCAGAACCGGGTCTCGGCCGGGTCGGCCGCGAGGCTCCCCAGGTCGAGGGAGCGCGGCCAGTAGCGCTCGCGCTGGAACGCGTACGTCGGCAGGGCGACCCGACGGCCGGCGGGCAGCACCGCGGACCAGTCGAGCCCGGCCCCGGCCGCCCACAGGGCGGCGAGCGCCCGCAGGACGGTCTCCCGCTCGTCCCGGCCGGGGCGCAGCAGCGGCGCGAACACGGCCTCCCCCACGGTCTGACCGGCCAGGCCGCACAGCACGGAGTCCGGTCCCAGCTCGACGTAGCGGGTGACGCCCTGGCGGTGCAGGACGTCGACGCCGTCGGCGAAGCGGACGGCCTCGCGGACCTGGCGCACCCAGTAGTCGGGGGTGGCGAGCAGGCCCGGCTCGGCGAGGCTGCCGGTCAGGGTGGAGACGATCGGGATCCTCGGCTCGGTGAAGGTCAACTTCGCGAGGACGGCGGCGAATTCGTCGAGCATCGGCTCCATCAGGGCCGAGTGGAAGGCGTGCGAGACCGTCAGCCGACGGATCTTGCGGCCCTCGGTCTTCCAACGGGCCGCGAGCTCCTCCACCACCTCGGCCGGACCCGAAACCACCACGGAGGTCGGGCCGTTGACGGCCGCGACGTCCAGCCGCTCGCCGACCGCGTCGCGGATCTCGGCCTCGGCGGCCTGGACGGCGAGCATCGCCCCGCCGCTCGGCAGCGCGTCCATCAGCCGGCCACGTGCCGCCACCAGGGCGCACGCGTCCGCCAGCGAGAGAACGCCCGCCACCTGGGCGGCCGCCACCTCGCCGATCGAGTGGCCGAGCAGGAAGTCGGGTGTCACGCCCCAGGATTCGAGCAACCGGTACGAGGCGACCTCGACCGCGAACAGCCCGGCCTGCGCCCACACCGTCCGGTCCAGGTCCTCCGCACCCTCGAACACCACGTCCCGGACCGGCCGGTCCAGCAGCAGGTCGAACTCCGCGCAGACGGTGTCGAACGCCCCGGCGAACACCGGGAAGGCTTCGTACAACTCCCGGCCCATGCCGACCCGCTGCGCGCCCTGCCCCGTGAACAGGAACGCCGTGCGGCCCTCCGCCACGACACCGCTGACGACCCCGCCCGAGGGGCGGCCGTCCGCCAGCGCGAGCAGGCCGTCCAGCAGCGCGGCCCGGCCGTCGCCGATCACCACCGCACGGTGGGCCAGCCCGGCCCGCCCGGTCGCCAGCGACCACGCCACGTCCTGCGGACGGGCCCCGGACTCCAACGCCCCGGACTCCAAAGCCGCCCCGGACTCCAGCGCCTCGGACTCAAGCGCCTCGGACTCCAACTTCCCGGCCAGCCGCGCCGCCTGGGCCTTCAGCGCCCCGGCGCTCTGCGCCGACACCACCCACAGCGTCGGCCCCGTCGCCTCCTCGACCGGCAGCTGCTCCTCGGCCGGAGCCTGCTCCAGCACCACATGGGCGTTGGTCCCGCTGATCCCGAAGGCGGAGACACCCGCCCGGCGCGGGCGACCGGCCTCCGGCCACGGCCGGGCCTCGGTCAGCAGCTCGACCGCACCCGCCGACCAGTCCACCTGCGGCGTCGGCTCGTCCACGTGCAGGGTCGCCGGCAGCACACCGTTGCGCATCGCCTGCACGGCCTTGATCACGCCCGCCACACCGGCGGCGGCCTGGGTGTGGCCCAGGTTGGACTTCACCGAGCCCAGCCAGAGCGGCTCACCGTCGCGGTCCCGGCCGTAGGTGGCCAACAGCGCCTGCGCCTCGATCGGGTCCCCGAGCCGGGTGCCCGTCCCGTGCGCCTCGACGGCGTCCACGTCCGAGACCGACAGCCCCGCGTTGGCCAGCGCCTGACGGATCACCCGCTCCTGCGAGGGCCCGTTCGGCGCGGTGAGCCCGTTGGACGCACCGTCCTGGTTGACGGCGCTCCCCCGGACCACCGCGAGCACCTGGTGCCCGTTGCGCCGGGCGTCCGACAGCCGCTCCAGCACCAGCACGCCGACGCCCTCGCCCCAGCCCGTACCGTCCGCACCGGCCGCGAAGGCCTTGCAGCGGCCGTCCGAGGCCAGGCCGCCCTGCCGGTTGAACTCGCCGAACGCGCCGGCGTTCACCATCACGGCGACGCCGCCGGCCAGCGCCATGCCGCACTCGCCCACCCGCAGCGCCTGCACCGCGAGGTGCAGCGCCACCAGCGAGGAGGAGCAGGCCGTGTCCACCGTGACCGCCGGACCCTCCAGGCCGAACACATAGGAGACGCGGCCCGAGATCACGCTGTTGGCGGTGCCGGACAGCACGTGCCCCTCGACCCCGTCGAGCAGCTGGCCGTGGCCGTAGCCCGAGGACGAGGCGCCCGCGAAGACGCCCGTCCGGCTGCCGCGCACCTCGTGCGGATCGATGCCGGCGTCCTCGAAGGCCTCCCAGGACGCCTCCAGCAGCAGCCGCTGCTGCGGGTCCATCGCCAGCGCCTCGCGCGGCGAGATGCCGAACAGCCCGGCGTCGAACTCGGTGGCGTCGTCCACGAAGCCGCCGACGGCGCTGTCCACGCCCGGCACCCGGTCCGGCCAGCCGCGGTCGACGGGGAAGGAGGAGAGCGCGTCGGCGCCGTCGGCCACCAGGGTCCACAGGTCCTCGGGCGAGCGGACGCCGCCGGGGAAGCGGCAGCCGATGCCGACGATCGCGATCGGCTCGTCCAGGCCGGCCGGGGCCGCCGCCGGCTCGGCGCCGGCCGGGCCCGCCTCGGCTCCGAGGTCCAACTCCCGTTCCAGGTAGGCCACCAGGGCGGTCGGCGTCGGGTGGTCGAACACCATGGTCGCGGGCAGCCGCAGGCCGGTCTCCCGGTTCAGCCGGTTGCGCAGCTCGACCGCCGTGAGCGACTCGAAGCCCAGGTCCTTGAAGGTCCGCGCGGCCTCGACGGCCCGGACGTCCGGGTGCTTGAGCACGGCGGCGACCTCGGTGCGGACCAGGTCCAGCAGGATCTGCCGGCGCTGCGCCTCGGGCAGCGGGGCGAGCCGGCGGCCGAGGTCCGGGCGCCGGTCCTCGCCGGCCGGCTCCTCGTCCGCCGTCCGCGCCTCGGAGAGGTCGGCCAGCAGCGGGCTGACCCGGGTGGCGGTGAAGGTGTCGACGAAGCGGGGCCAGTCGATGTCGGCGACGGTCAGGCAGTCCTCGCCCGCGTCGACGGCCCCGGCCAGCGCCTCGATCGCCAGGTCCGGGTCCATCGGCACCATGCCGCGCTCGCGCAGGTGGTCGCGGACGGCGTCGGTCGACACCATGCCCACCTCGCCCCAGGCGCCCCAGGAGACCGAGGTGCCGGGCAGGCCTTCGGCCCGGCGCCGGAGGACCAGAGCGTCCAGGTAGGCGTTCGCGGCCGCGTAGGCCGCCTGGCCGCCGCTGCCCCAGATCCCGGCGCCCGAACCGAAGGTGACGAACATCCGCAGGTCCAGGCCGCGGGTCAGCTCGTCCAGGTGCAGCGCGCCGGCGACCTTGCCGCCGAGCACCTCGGCCAGCTCCGCCGGGCCGGTGCGGTCCAGCATCATGGCCTGGCCGACGCCGGCCGCGTGCACCACGCCGACCAGCGGGAACTCCGCCGGGATCCGCGCCAGCACGCCGGCCAGCGACTCCCGGTCGGTCAGGTCGCAGGCGGCCACGGTCACCCGGGTGCCCAGCGCGGTCAGCTCCGCGACCAGGTCCGCCACGCCCGGCGCCGCCGTGCCGCGCCGGCCGAGCAGGGTCAGGTGCGGCACGCCGCGGCCGGCCAGCCAGCGGGCGACGACCGCGCCGAGCGCGCCGGTGCCGCCGGTGACCAGCACCGAGCCGGGCAGTTCGAGCGTCGTCCCGGCCGCGCGCGGGGCGCGGGCCAGGCGGCGGGCGAACACCCCGGAGCCGCGCACGGCGAGTTGGTCCTCGTCCCCGGCGGCGCCGCCGAGCAGCGCCACCAGCCGGGCTCCGGCCCGGGCGTCCAGGACGGCCGGAAGGTCGATCAGACCGCCCCAGCGGCGCGGGTACTCCAGCGCGGCGACCCGGCCGAGGCCCCAGGCCAGCGCCTGGACGGGGCTGCGCAGCGGGTCCGCGCGGCCGATCGACACCGCGCCGCCGGTGAGCGACCAGAGCGGCGCGTCGAGGTCGGCGTCGCCGAGGGCCTGGAGCAGGGTGACGGTCGCGGCCGGCCCGGCCGGGGCCTGCGGTGCGTCCTCGGCGCCCGCCAGCAGCGAGACCGCACCCGTGGCGGAGCCGACGGCGCTCAGCCGTTCGGCGAGCTCCGTGCGGTCGGCGTCGGCGGCGACGGTCAGCTCGACCACCTCGGCCCCGGCCGAGCGCAGCAGGTCGGCGACCTCCCCGCCGTTCCCGCCCTCCGGGAGGGCGAGCAGCCAGCGGCCGCCCAGCCGGGGGTGCGCGGGCAGGTCGGGGACCGGGGTCCAGGTGACCCGGTAGCGCCAGGAGTCGACGGTCGCGCCCCGGCGGCGGCCGCGGTGCCAGCCGGCCAGCGCGGGCAGCACCGCGTCCAGGACCCCGGGCGCCTCGTCCAGCCGCAGGGTGGCGGCCAGTTCCTCGGCGTCGCCGCGCTCGACGGCGTCCCAGAACCCGCTCTCGGCGGGGTCGCCGCCCCCGGCCGCCCGCGCCGGGGCGGGCAGCGGATCGGGCCAGTAGCGGCGGCGCTGGAAGGCGTACGTGGGCAGCGCGGTGCGCGTGCCGCCGGCGAAGGCCGCCGACCAGTCGACGGCGACCCCGGCGGTCCACAGCTCGGCGGCGCCCGCCAGGAGGCGGTCCGGGCCGCCGTCCTCGCGGCGCAGCGTGCCGGTGACCGTCACCGGGGTGCCTGCCTGGTCCGCGGTGTCCTGGATGCCGATGGTGAGCACCGGGTGCGGGCTGCTCTCCACGAACACCGAGCGGCCGTCGGCCAGCAGGGCGCGGGTGGCCTGCTCGAAGCGGACGGTGGAGCGCAGGTTGTCGTACCAGTAGCCGGCGTCCATCCGCGCGGTGTCGATCGGCGCGCCGGTGACGGTCGAGTAGAAGGCGATGCCGCTGGAGCCGGGGGTGATCGGCGCGAGGTCGGCGAGGATGCGCTCGCGCAGCTCCTCGACCTGCGGGGAGTGCGAGGCGTAGTCCACCGGGATGCGACGGGCACGCACCTCCCGGGCCTCGCAGAGCGCCAGCAGCTCCTCGACGGGGCCGGCCTCGCCGGAGACCACGGTGGAGGCGGGGCCGTTCTCCGCCGCCACGCAGAGGCCCTCGCCCCAGGGGGCGATCAGCTCGGTGGCCCGCTCCCGGCCGACGGGCAGCGAGACCATGCCGCCGCGGCCCGCGAGGGCGGCGAGCGCCCGGCTGCGCAGCGCCACGACCCGGGCGCCGTCCTCCAGCGTCAGGCCGCCGGCGACGCAGGCCGCCGCGATCTCGCCCTGGGAGTGGCCGACGACCGCGGACGGGCGGACGCCGACCGAGCGCCAGGCCTCGGCCAGCGACACCATGACCGCCCAGAGCACCGGCTGGACGACGTCCACCCGGCTCAGGTCGGGGGCGTCCGGCGCGCCGCCCAGCACCTCGGACAGCGACCAGGGGACGTACGGCGCGAGCGCCGCCTCGCACTGCTCCAGCCGCTGCCGGAACGCCGGTGAGGCGTCCAGGAGTTCACGGGCCATCGCGGCCCACTGGCTGCCCTGGCCGGGGAAGACGAAGACCACCCCGGTGCCGCCGGCGGCCTCGCCGCGCACCAGGTTGGCCGCCGACTCCCCGTCGGCCAGTGCCTGCAGGCCGGCCAGCAGTTCCGCGCGCTCCGCGCCGAGCACCACGGCGCGGCTGGGCAGCGCGGCCCGGGTCAGCAGGGAGCGGGCGACGTCCACCGGCCGGGGGGCGTCGTCCGCGGTCATGGCGTCGCGCAGCCGGACGGCCTGGCCGCGCAGCCCGTCCGCCGTCTTCGCGGCCAGCGGCCACGGCAGCGGGCCGGCGGTGAGCGCGGGCCCGGTGCCCTCGGCGGGGGCGGTGCCCTCGGGGGCGGCGGGCTCGACGGGCTCGGGCTCCGGGGCCTGCTCCAGGATGACGTGGGCGTTGGTGCCGCTCATCCCGAACGAGGAGACCGCCGAGCGGCGGGGCCGGTCGGCGGCCGGCCACGGCCGCGGCTCGGTCAGCAGCCGGACCGTGCCGGGCGACCAGTCGACCTGGGCGGAGGGCCGTCGCGCGTGCAGCGTGGGCGGCAGGGTGCCGTCGCGCATCGCCATGACCATCTTGATCACGCCCGCCACCCCGGCGGCGGACTGGGTGTGGCCGATGTTGGACTTGATCGAGCCGAGCCAGAGCGGGCGTTCGGCGGAGCGGCCGCGCCCGTAGGTGGCCAGCAGCGCCCGGGCCTCGATCGGGTCGCCGAGCCGGGTGCCGGTGCCGTGGCCCTCCACGGCGTCCACGTCCTCGACGCTCAGCCGGGCGTTGGCCAGCGCCCGTCGGATCACCCGTTCCTGCGCCGGGCCGTTCGGGGCGGTGAGGCCGTTGGAGGCGCCGTCCTGGTTGATCGCGCTGCCGCGGACCACCGCGAGCACCTGGTGGCCGCGGCGCCGCGCGTCGCTGAGCCGTTCGACCAGCAGCAGGCCGATGCCCTCGGACCAGCCCGCGCCGTCGGCCTCGTCGGAGAACGCCTTGCAGCGGCCGTCCGAGGCCAGACCGCCCTGGCGGCCGAACTCGACGATCTGCATCGGGGTGGTCATCACCGTGACGCCGCCGACCAGCGCCAGGTCGCAGCCGCCCTCGCGCAGCGACTGGACGGCCAGGTGCAGCGCGACCAGGGAGGAGGAACAGGCGGTGTCCACGGTGACCGCCGGGCCCTCCAGGCCGAAGGTGTACGACACCCGGCCGGAGGCGATGCTGGAGGCGGTGCCGGTCATCAGGTGGCCGGCCACGTCCTCCGGCAGGTCCATCCCGGGGCCGTAGCTGACCGAGGTGACGCCGACGAAGACGCCGGTGCTGGAGCCCCGCAGCGACAGCGGGTCGAGCCCGGCGTCCTCGAAGGCCTTCCAGGAGGTCTCCAGCAGCAGCCGCTGCTGCGGGTCCATCGCCAGCGCCTCGCGCGGCGAGATCCCGAACAGGTCCGCGTCGAACTCCCCGGCGTCCTCGACGAATCCGCCCGCCCAGGACGGCTCGTCGGCCAGCGAGAGGTCCCAGCCGCGGTTCGCGGGCAGCGGACCGATCGGGTCCTGGCCGGTGCTGACCAGCCGCCACAGGTCGTCCGGGGAGCGCACGTCGCCCGGGTAGCGGCAACTCATCCCGACGATGGCGATCGGCTCGCCCGCCGCGGACTCCAGGTCCCGGACCCGCCGGCGGGTGTGTTGCAGCTCGGCGACCACCCGGGTGAGGTAGTCGCGGAGCCGCTGGGCGTCGTCCGCCATCGGCCGCGCATCATCTGCCATCGAAACTGCCGCCTTCCAAGATTGTCCCCGGCCACCACGCACCCCTGCTCACGAGAGGCCGAGATCCCGGTCGATCACGTCGAAGAGCTCTTCGTTGCTGGCCCTGCTGAGCTGGTCCCTCAGGTCGTCGAAGGCGACCGGGTCGCCGCCGCCCGCGCCCCGGTGGCGGGTGAGCAGCGCCTCCAGCCGCAGGACCACCCGGACCCGGTCCACGTCGTCCTCCGCCCGGGCCAGCAGCGCCTCTTCGAGCAGGTCCAGCTCCGCCGTGGAGGGCAGGGCCGCCGCCGCGTCGTCGGGCAGCGCCTCGCCCAGCAGGTGGGCGGCCAGCACCGCGGGCGTCGGGTGGTCGAACACCACGGTGGCGGGCAGCGGCAGGCCGGTGGCCTCACCGAGCCGGTTGCGCAGTTCGACGGCGGCCAGCGAGTCGAAGCCGAAGTCCCGGAACGGCCGGTCGACGTCGATCGCGGCCGGGCCGTCGTGTCCGAGCACCACGGCCGCGTGGGTGCGGACCAGGTCCAGCAGGACGGGCTCGCGGTCGGCGCCCGGGAGGGCGGCCAGCCGCTCGCGCAGGGCGGCGAGCCGGTTCCGGTCCTCGCCCTCGGTGACGGTGACCGCGGCGAGCGCCCGGACCTCGGGCAGTTCGGCGAAGAACCGGTTGGGCCGCAGCGCGGTGAACGCGGGGACGAACTGCTCCCAGGCGATGTCGGCGACGGTGACCGCTCCGGTGTCCAGGTCCAGCGCCCGCTGCAGGGCGTGCATCGCCCGTTCCGGCGCCAGCAGCGAGATGCCGCGCCGGCGCATCGGCTCCTTGATCGCCTGGTCGACCATGCCGCCGCCGTCCCACGGCCCCCAGGCGACGGCCAGCGCGCGCACGCCCTCGGCGTCGCGCCGCTGCGCCAGGGCGTCGAGGTAGGCGTTGGCGGCCGCGTAGCAGGCCTGTTCGCCGACGCCCCAGACGCCCGCGATGGAGGAGAAGTGCACGACCGCGTCCAGCCGGCGCTGGTCGAGCAGTTCGTCCAGGTGCCGGGCGCCCGCGACCTTGCCGGCCGCCGTCCGGTCGAGTTCCGCGAAGGTGGTGTCGGCGAGCGGCGCCGAGGCACTGACCCCAGAGGCGTGCACGACGGCCCTCAACTTCGGTTCCATCGCGTCGAGTTCGGCGACCAGTCGGGCGGCGTCCGCGCGGTCCGACAGGTCGCAGGCGACCACCGTGACCCGGGCGCCGAGCTCCGTCAGCTCGGCCTCCAGCCCGGCCAGCCCGGGGGCGCCGCGGCCGCCCCGGCTGACCAGCACCAGGTGCTCGGCGCCGCCGGCGGCCAGCCACCGGGCCACCTGCCCGCCGAGCGCGCCGGTGCCGCCGGTCACCAGGACGGTGCCGCGCGGCTGCCACGCGGGCGCCTCCGGGTCGGCCGTCGGGGCGGGCAGCAGCCGCCGGGCGAAGACGCCCTCCGGGCGGACCGCCAGCTGGTCCTCGCCGTCGGCGGCGGTCAGCAGGCCGGCCAGCGCGTCGAAGTCCTCCTCCTCGGCCCCGGCGGGGAGGTCGATCAGACCGCCCCACAGCTGCGGGTGCTCCAGGGCGGCGACCCGGCCCAGGCCCCAGACCGGCGCCTGGCCCGGCTCGGCGGGCGGCTCGTGGTCACCGGTGGACACCGCGCCCTCGGTCACGCACCACAGCGGGCCGTCGATCCCGGCGTCCAGCAGGGCCTGGACGAGCAGCAGCGTGGTGGCCGTGCCCCCGGGGAGCGCCGGCACCTCGGGGTGCGGCCCGGTCTCCAGCGCCAGCAGGGAGAGCACTCCGGCGGGCCGCCGCCCGTCGCCGACGGCCTGCCGCAGCCGGACGGCCAGGTCGGTCCGGTCGGCGGCGTCCGCCGCGACCGGCACCGTCACCACCGTGGCGCCGTGCCGGGTCAGGCCGTCCCGGTGGGCACGCACCCGCTCGTCGTCGGCCGCCGCGGCCGGCACGACCAGCAGCCAGTCGCCGGTGAGGGCGGGGGCCGGGGCGTCCGGGACGGGCTCCCAGCCGACGTGGTAGCGCCAGCCCGCGACCTCGGCCTCCTCGCGATCGCGCCGGTGCCAGTCGGACAGCAGCGGCAGCGCGGTGCGCAGCGAGGCCCGGACCCCGGGGTCGGTCACGTCGAGCCGGTCGGCGATCGCGTCGGCGTCCTCGCCGGCCAGCGCCGCCCAGAGGCCCGGGTCGACGGGCCCGCCGGCCGGCGCGGCCACCGGGTGGAGCCAGTACTTCTCGTGCTGGAAGGGGTAGACCGGCAGCTCGACCCGGCGGCCGTGGCCGTCGAAGAGCACCTGCCAGTCGACCGCGGTGCCGCGGGTCCACAGGTCGGCCAGCGCGGTGACGAACACCCCGGTGTCGTGCCAGCTGCTGCGCAGCGCCGTCGCGGTGAGCGCCGACCCGGGCAGGCTCTCGCGGGCCATCGCCGTGAGCACGCCGTCGGGGCCGAGTTCCACGAACCGGCCGACCCCCTGGGCCTTGAGGCATTCGACGCCGTCGGCGAAGCGGACGGTCTCGCGGACCTGCCGCGCCCAGTAGTCGGGGGTGCGCAGCAGCTCGTCCTCCACCGCGCCGGTGAGGGTGGAGACGATCGGGATGCGGGGCTCGGCGAAGGAGAGCGTCGCGAGGACGGCCCGGAACTCGTCCAGCATCGGCTCCATCAGGGCCGAGTGGAAGGCGTGCGAGACCGTCAGCCGACTGGTCTTGCGGCCCTCGGCCGTCCAGTGCGCGGCGAGTTCGTCGATGGTGTCCGCCGTGCCCGAGACCACCGCCGAGCCGAGGCTGTTGAGCGCGGCCACGTCCGCGGTGCCGGTGACGGCCGCGAGGGCCGCCGCCACCTCGGGCTCGGTGGCCTGCACCGCGAGCATCGCGCCGCCGGCCGGGAGCGCCTGCATCAGCCGGCCGCGCGCGGCGACCAGGGCGCAGGCGTCCGCCAGGGTCAGCACCCCGGCGCAGTGCGCCGCCGCCACCTCGCCGATCGAGTGGCCGAGCAGGAAGTCCGGCAGCACGCCGAAGGACTCGAACAGCCGGAAGAGGGCGACCTCCAGCGCGAACAGCCCGGCCTGGGCCCAGACCGTCTGGTGGAGGTCCCGGCTCCCGCCGAACACCACGTCCTTGACGGAGTGCTCCAGGCGCGGGTCCAGCTCGGCGCAGACCGCGTCGAAGGCCCGTTGGAACACCGGGAAGGCCTCGTACAGCTCGCGGCCCATCCCGGTCCGCTGGGCGCCCTGGCCGGTGAACAGGAAGGCGCTGCGGCCCTCCCCCGCCACCCCGGTGACCACGGCCTTGTCGGGCAGGTCCCCGGCCAGCGCGGCGAGCGCGTCGGCCAGGCGGTCCCGGTCGGCGCCGAGCACGACGGCGCGCCGCTCCAGCGGCGCCCGGGAGAGCAGCGAGCGGCCGACGTCGACCGGGTCGGGCTCGGTGTCGGCGACGAAGGCGTGCAGCCGACCGGCCTGGGCGCGCAGCGCCTCGGTGGTGCGGGCCGCCAGCAGCCAGGGCACCACGCCGGGGGCCGGTTGCCCGGGATCGGCCGGGGCCTCGGCCTCCGGGGCCTGCTCCAGGACGACGTGGGCGTTGGTGCCGCTGATGCCGAAGGAGGAGACGCCCGCACGGCGCGGCCGGTCCAGCTCGGGCCAGGGCTCGGCCTCGGTCAGCAGCCGCACCGCGCCGGCCGACCAGTCGACCTGCGGGGTCGGCTGCTCGGCGTGCAGGCTGCGCGGCATGGTGCCGTGGCGCATCGCCTGCACCATCTTGATCACGCCCGCCACGCCGGCGGCGGCCTGGGTGTGCCCGAGGTTGGACTTCACCGAGCCCAGCCGCAGCGGCCGGTCCTCGGGCCGGTCCTGACCGTAGGTCGCCAGCAGGGCCTGGATCTCGATCGGGTCGCCCAGCCGGGTACCGGTGCCGTGGCCCTCGACGACGTCCACGTCCAGCGTGGTGAGCCGCGCACTGGCCAGCGCGTCCTCGATGACCCGCTGCTGGGCGGGGCCGTTGGGCGCGGTCAGGCCGCTGGAGGCGCCGTCCTGGTTGACCGCGCTGCCCCGGACCACCGCGAGCACCTGGTGGCCGAGCCGCCGGGCGTCCGAGAGCCGCTCCAGCAGGAGCATCCCGACGCCCTCGGCCCAGCCGGTGCCGTCCGCGCCGGCGCCGTAGGACTTGCAGCGGCCGTCCGAGGAGAGCCCGCCCTGCCGGGCGAAACCGGTGAAGGTGTCCGGGGAGGCCATCACGGTGGCGCCGCCCGCGAAGGCCATCGTGGTCTCGCCGGAGCGCAGCGACTGGCAGGCCAGGTGCAGGGCGACCAGCGAGGAGGAGCAGGCGGTGTCGATGGTGACCGCCGGGCCCTCCAGGCCGAGGGTGTAGGAGATCCGGCCGGTGGCGACGCTGCTCATGTTGCCGATGCCGAGGTAGGCGTCCACCCCCTCGGGGATGTCGATCATGCGGGCCGCGTAGTCCCGGTACATCAGCCCGGCGAACACCCCGGTGCGGCTGCCGCGCAGCGCGTACGGGTCGACGCCGCCGCGCTCGCACGCCTCCCAGCAGGCCTCCAGCAGCAGCCGGTGCTGCGGGTCCATGGCGGTCGCCTCGCGCGGCGAGATGCCGAACAGCGTCGGGTCGAAGCCGTCCGCGTCGTGCAGGAAGCCGCCGCTGCGGGCGAATCCGGCGTCCTCGCCGACGTCCCAGCCGCGGTCCTCGGGGAAGGCGGAGACGGCGTCCACGCCCTCGGACACCAGCCGCCAGAGCGCGTCCGGGCCGTCCACGCCGCCGGGCAGCCGACAGGCCATGCCGACGATCGCGATCGGCTGGCGGTCGGCCGACTCGGCGGACTGCAGCCGTTGCCGGGCCTGGTGCAGTTCGGCCGTGACGCGCTTGAGGTAGTCGCGCAGTTTCTGCTCGTCCGCCATGTCAGGCCTCACAGGGTGTCGGGTAGGGGTTCGGCAGCAGGGTCACGAGGCGCCCAGTTCCTTGTCGATGAAGTCGAAGAGGTCGTCGTCGGTGGCGGTGTCCAGACCGGCCACCACGTCCGGCGACCCGGCCGCGGGAGCGCCGTCCTCGAAGCGGGCCAGCAGCGCCTGGAGGCGCCGGACCACCGTGATCCGCTCCGCCTCGGCCGCCTCCGCCAGCTCGGCCCCGATCCGCTCCACCCGGTCGGTGAGCGAGGCGGCCGAGGTGCGCGGCGGGGCGATCCGCCCGGTCAGGTACTCGGCGACCCGGGCGGCCGACGGCTGGTCGAACACCAGCGTCGCGGGCAGCCGCAGCCCGGTCCGGGCGGACAGCCGGTTGCGCAGTTCGACCGCGGTGAGCGAGTCGAAGCCGAGGTCGACGAAGCCCCGGTCGGGCGCGACGGCCTCCGCCGTGGCGTGCCCGAGGACCTGCGCGACGTCCGCCCGGACGGCGTCCAGGACCATCCGGGCCTGCTCGGCGGGGGTGCGGCCGGCCAGCTGCCGCGGCAGCGAGGGGCCGTCGGCGGCCGCGCTCGCCCGGCGCGGGCCGCCGGGCAGCAGTCCGCGCAGCAGGGCCGGGACGGCGCTGTCGGCGGTGCCCGGCCGGGCCGGCAGGTCGAGCCGGACCGGCACCAGGTGGGCGCGGTCGGTGGCCAGCGCCGCGTCCAGGAGCGCGAGGCCCTGTTCCGCGGTCAGCCCGTCGCCGAGCCGGGCGGCCCGGTCGCCGAGGTGCCCGGTCATCGCGCTGGCCTCCGCCCAGACGCCCCAGGCGAGCGAGAGGCCCGGCAGCCCGAGCGCCCGGCGCCGCGCCGCGAGGGCGTCCAGGAAGGAGTTGGCCGCCGCGTAGTTCGCCTGGCCGGGCGAGCCGAAGGTGCCGGCCGCCGAGGAGAACAGCACGAACAGCTCCAGGTCCGTCCCCGCGGTCAGCTCGTGCAGGTGCACGGCCGCGTCGGCCTTGGGGCGGAACACGGTGGCGACCCGGTCGGGCGTCAGCGACTCGACCACGCCGTCGTCCAGCACGCCGGCGGTGTGCACCACCCCGCGCAGCGGGCGCTCCGCCGGGATCGCGGCGAGCACCCGGGCCAGCGCGTCGCGGTCGGCGGCGTCGCAGGCCACCACCTCGGCGCGAGCGCCGAGTGCGGCCAGTTCCGCCGTCAGTTCGGCGGCTCCGGGGCTGTCCGCACCGCGCCGGCTGAGCAGCAGCAGGTGCCGCACGCCGTACGCCGCGGCCAGGTGGCGGGCCACCAGTCCGCCGAGCACGCCGGTGCCGCCGGTGACCAGGACGGTGCCCCCGGGCGCGGCCGGCGCTCCCGTGCCGGGGCGCGCCGCGGTGTCGGCCGGCGCTGCGGCACCGGCCGCCACCCGGGCCAGACGGGGCACCAGCACTCGCCCGTCCCGGACCGCCAGCTGCGGTTCGGCACCGGTCGCGTACGGGTGCCAGGCGTCGTCCCCGGGTTCCGCGTCGACCAGGACGAACCGGTCCGGGTGCTCGGACTGGGCCGAGCGCAGCAGGCCCCAGACCGCCGCGCCGGGCAGGTCGCGCACCCGGTCGGCCGGGTCGACGGCGCCGGAGGTCAGCACCACCAGCCGGGAGGAGTCGAACCGCTCGTCGGCGAGCCACTGCTGGACGGTCGCCAGCGTCCCGGAGGCCGCCCGGAGCGCGGCACCCGCGTCGCCGACGGTGTCGGCGGCGGTGTCGGCGGCGGTGTCGGTGTCGGCGGCGGGACGGGCCACGAGGGGCAGCACCACCACCGGGGGCGCCTGCGCCCCGGCGGGCAGTCCCGCCAGCGAGTCGATCCGCTCGCCCGGCACCCCGGCCACGGCCGGCGTCCCGTCCCCGGCGAGCACCCACCACGCGGAGGCGTCCACCGGCGGCAGGGCCGGCACGGGCGTCCAGTCGACCGCGAACAGCCAGTCCCGACCGGGCTGTCGACCGGTCTCCGGCAGCTGTTCGACGGCGGTCTCGCGGAGCACCAGCGAGTCGACGGAGGCCACCGGCGCGCCGATCCCGTCGGCGGTCCGGATCAGCACGCCGTCCTCGGTCGGGGTGACCGCGACGCGCAGCACCGTGGCGCCGGTGGCGTGCAGCCGGACGCCGGTCCAGGCGAACGGCACACGGGGCACCGGGCCGCCGGCCTCGACGAAGCCGATCACGTGCAGCGCCGCGTCCAGCAGCGCCGGGTGCAGCCCGAACCCGGGCGCGGCCGCGGCCGCCTCCTCGGGCAGCGCCACCTCGGCGTAGACCGTCGCGCCCTCGCGCCAGGCCGCCCGGACCCCCTGGAAGGCCGGCCCGTAGCCGTACCCGCCCTCGGCGAGGGCCGGGTAGAAGCCGTCCAGCGCCAGTGGTTCGGCGCCCGGCGGCGGCCAGGCCGCGAGGTCGTACTGCTGCGCCGCGAGGCCGTGTTCCCGCGCCGCGCCCTCGGCGCCCAGGACGCCGGTCGCGTGGCGCACCCACGGCGCCTCGCCCTCGTCCGGCCGGGCGTGGATCTCCACCCGGCGGTCGCCGTTCTCCTCCGGGGCGGCCACCCGCACCTGGACCTGCACCCCGCCGGTGGCCGGCAGGGGCAGCGCGGACTGCACGAGCAGCTCGCGCAGGACCATCGAGCCGACCTGCTCCCCGGCCCGCAGCGCCATCTCCACGAACGCCGTCCCGGGCACCAGCACCCGGCCGAGGACGGCGTGGTCCGCCAGCCAGGGCTGGGTGGCGAGCGACAGCCTTCCGGTCAGCAGCACCTCGTCCCCGCCGGCCAGCGCGACCGTCGCGCCGAGCAGCGGGTGGTCCGCCGCGCTCTGGCCGACGCCGCCCACGTCGCCCACGCCGGTGGCGGGCTCCAGCCAGAACCTGGTCCGCTGGAAGGCGTAGGTCGGCAGCGGCACCCGGCGTCCGGCCGGCAGCACGGCCGGCCAGTCGACCTCGACGCCGGCCGCCCAGAGCCGGCCGAGCGCGCGCAGCGCCGTCCCGGCCTCGTCGGATTCGCCGCGGCGCAGCGCCGGGACGAACACGCCCTCGGTGACGGACTGCTGGGCCATGCCGCAGAGCACGCCGTCCGGGCCGAGCTCCAGGTGGCGGGTGACGCCCCGGCCGAAGAGGTGCGCGATGCCGTCGGCGAACCGGACGGTGCCGCGCACATGGCGGGCCCAGTACCCGGGCGTCCGGATCTCCTCGGGGTCGACCACCGCGCCGGTCAGGTTGGAGACGATCGGGATCCGCGGCTCGTTGAAGGTCAACCCGGCCAGCACCTCGGTGAATTCGGCCAGCATCGGCTCCATCAGGGCCGAGTGGAAGGCGTGCGAGACGGTCAGCCGGCTCGTCCGGCGGCCCTCGGCCGCCCAGCGCCCGGCGAACTCCTCGACCACCTCCGTCGGACCCGAAACCACCACCGAGGTCGGGCCGTTGACGGCCGCGACGTCCAGCCGGTCACCGATCTCCGAACGCACCTCGGCCTCGGCGGCCTGCACGGCGAGCATCGCGCCGCCCTCGGGCAGCGCCTGCATCAGCCGGCCGCGCGCGGCCACCAGGGCGCACGCGTCGGCCAGCGAGAACACGCCCGCCGCATGGGCGGCGGCCACCTCGCCGATCGAGTGGCCCAGCAGGAAGTCCGGGACCAGGCCGCAGGACTCCGCCCAGCGGTACAGGGCGACCTCGACGGCGAACAGGCCGGCCTGCGCCCACATCGTCCGGTCCAGGTCTACGCCCTCGAAGACCACGTCCTTGACCGGCCGGTCGAGCCACCGGTCCAGCTCCGCGCAGGCCGCGTCGAACGCCTCCGCGAACACCGGGGAGGCCTCGTACAGCCCCCGGCCCATCCCGGCCCGCTGCGCGCCCTGCCCGGTGAAGAGGAAGGCGAGTCGCCCGGGGCCGCCCGCGGCCGCCGGTGCCGCCTCCTCGGCCGCGAGCCGGTCGAGCTGGCGCAGCAGGTCCGCGCCGTCCCGTCCGACGGCGACGGCCCGGTGCTCCAGTTCGGCCCGGGTGGTGGCCAACGACCATGCCACGTCGGCCGGTTGGGGTGCGGGCGCCGCCGCGAGGTGGGCGCGCAGGGAGCGCGCCTGCTCACGCAGGGCGGCCTGGGTCCCACCGGAGAGCGGCCACACCACCGGGCCCTCGCCCGTGGTCGTCGGCCCCGCCGGGCCGCGGCCCGCGCCGATCGGCTCCATCGGGCCGTGGCCCGTGGTGGTCGGCCCGGCCGGGCTCGGGGCGGACTCCAGGATGATGTGCGCGTTGGTGCCGCTGATGCCGAAGGAGGACACGCCCGCCCGGCGCGGCCGGTCGGCCTCGGGCCAGGGGCGCGCCTCGGTCAGCAGCTCGACCGCCCCGGCCGACCAGTCCACGTGATGGGTCGGCTCGTCCACGTGCAGGGTGGCGGGCAGGACACCGCGGCGCATCGCCTGCACCATCTTGATGACGCCCGCCACACCGGCCGCGGCCTGGGTGTGGCCGATGTTGGACTTGATCGAGCCCAGCCACAGCGGCCGGTCGGCCGGCCGGTCCTGGCCGTAGGTGGCCAGCAGCGCCTGGGCCTCGATCGGGTCGCCCAGGCTGGTGCCGGTGCCGTGCGCCTCGACCGCGTCCACCTCGGCGGCGAGCAGCCGGGAGTCGGCCAGCGCCTGCCGGATCACCCGCTGCTGGGACGGCCCGTTGGGGGCGGTGAGCCCGTTGGAGGCGCCGTCCTGGTTGACCGCGCTGCCGCGGATCACCGCGTGGATCTCACGGCCGTTGCGCAGCGCGTCGGAGAGCCGCTCCAGCACCAGCACCCCGACGCCCTCGGACCACGTGGTGCCGTCCGCCGCCGAGGCGAAGGGCTTGCACCGGCCGTCGGAGGCCAGTCCGCCCTGCCGGTCGAACTCGGCGAAGATGTTCGGACCGGCCAGGACGGCCACGCCGCCGGCCAGCGCCAGCTCGCACTCCCCGCGCCGCAGCGCCTGCGCCGCCAGGTGCATCGCCACCAGGGAGGAGGAGCACGCGGTGTCCACCGTGACGGCCGGGCCCTCCAGGCCGAAGGTGTACGCCACCCGGCCGGAGACCACGCTCATCGAGGTCCCGGTCAGCAGGTAGCCCTCCGCGCCGGGCGGGAGCTGGGCGCCCACACCGTAGGTCGAGGCGTACGCCCCGACGAACACACCGGTCGGGGAGCCGCGCAGCTCCGGGGCGACCAGGCCGGCGGCCTCGAAGGCCTCCCAGGAGGCCTCCAGCAGGATGCGCTGCTGCGGGTCCATCACCAGGGCCTCGCGCGGCGAGATCCCGAACAGCTCGGCGTCAAAGCCCGCGACGTCGTCCAGGAAGCCGCCGCGCGGGGCGTAGGACGCGTCCCCGACCCGCCAGCCGCGGTCCGCCGGGAACGGGGTCACCCCGTCGAAGCCCTCGGCCAGCAGCCGCCACAGCTGCTCGGGGTCGTTGGCGCCCCCGGGGTAGCGGCAGCTCATGCCGACGATCGCGATCGGCTCGTCGGCGTTCGCGGCGAGGACGGGCGCGGTCGGGGCGGGGGCCTGCGCCACCCGCTCGGACAGCGCCTCTGCGAGGTGGTCGGCCAGCGCGTCCGGGGTCGGGTAGTCGAAGACCAGGGTCGCGGGCAGCCGCAGCCCGGTCGCGGCGTTCAGTCCGTTGCGCAGCTCCACGGCGGTCAGCGAGTCCAGCCCGAGGTCCTTGAAGGCCTGCTTCGCACCGACCGCGTCCACCCCGGCGTGGCCGAGCACGGTCGCCACATGGGCCCGCACCAGGTCCAGCAGTCGGGCACGGCGCTGCTCGGCGTCCAGGCCCCGCAGTTGCTCCAGCACCGCGGCCCGGCCGCCGGCACCGCGCTCGGCGGCGCGGCTCCTCGGGGCCCGCACCAGGGCGCGGAACAGCGGGGGGATCCCGCCCGTCCGGGGCGCCCGGAGGTCGAGGGTCACCGGCAGGAGGTGCGGTACGGGCAGGGTGATCGCCCGGTCGAACAGGGCCAGGGCCTGCGCGGTCGGCAGTCCCGAGCCGCTGCGTGCCGAGGAGAGATGACCGGTCAGCTCACTGGCCTGCTCCCACAGGCCCCACGCCAGCGACTGGCCGGCCCGGCCGGAGGCCGTGCG